>NZ_WAAS01000181.1:0-13242 GCF_008806585.1 Micromonospora sp. AMSO12t | reverse complement strand
CACCAGGGGGCCTTGGGCGCCGGGGATGACGCGGACCGTGGCGCGGTACCAGGTGGCCAGGAGTTGCTCGGTGAGCACCTCGCGGGGGGTGCCGGCGGCCACCACCCGGCCGTCGGCCAGCAGCACCATGCGGTCGGCGTACTCGCCGGCGATGGAGAGGTCGTGCATGGTGGCGAGCACGGTCAGGCCGTGCTCGCGGCGCAGCCGGTCGACCAGCTCCAGCACCTCCTGCTGGTGGCCGATGTCCAGGGCGCTGGTCGGCTCGTCCAGCAGCAGCAGGGTCGCGCCCTGGGCCAGCGCCCGGGCCAGGAAGACCCGCTGCCGCTCGCCGCCGGAGAGGGTGGCCAGCTCCCGGTCGTGGAACCCGGCCAGGTCCAGCCCGTCGAGCACCTCGTGGACGGCGGCCAGGTCGGCGGCCGACTCCCGGCCCAGCGTCGGGATGTAGGGGGTGCGGCCCAGCAGCACGTAGTCGAGCACCGTCATGCCGGCCGGCACGACCGGGGACTGGGCCACCGTGGCGACCACCCGGGCGCGGTCGCGGCGGCGCAGCGCCTCGCTCGGCGTACCGAAGAGGGAGACGGCGCCCGGCGCGGGGAGCAGGCCGCCGACGGCGCGCAGCAGGGTCGACTTCCCGGCGCCGTTCGGGCCGATCACGGTGACCCACTCGCCAGCGGCGACGGTCAGGTCGACGCCGGCCAGGATCGGCGTGCCGTCCAGGCGCACGTGCAGGTCGCGCACCTCGACGGCGGGCACGGCGGCCACGTCGGCGGCCCCCACGGCCCCACCGTCCGCCGGCCGCGCGGCCGGCCCCCGCCGCGCGCTCACCCGAGCATCCGGCGGGAGGTACGCAGCACCAGCACGAAGAACGGGCCGCCGAGCAGTGCGGTGACCACGCCGATCGGGATCTCCGACGGGGCGGCGGCGGTACGGGCCACCACGTCGGTCAGGGCCAGGAAGGCCCCGCCGAAGAGCAGCGAGAGCGGCAGGATCACCCGGTAGCTCGACCCGGCGAGCAGCCGGACGGTGTGCGGCACGATGATCCCGACGAAGCCGATCAGGCCGGACGCGGAGACGGCGGCGGCGGTGCCGAGCGAGGCGGCGGCGATGAGCAGGTAGCGGGACCGCTGCGGGTGCAGCCCGAGGCTCGTGGCCTCGTCGTCGCCGACGGAGAGCACGTCGAGCTCCCGCCGGTGCAGCAGCACCACGAACGCGGTGAGCAGGAAGTACGGCAGCACCAGCCGCACGTCGTGCCAGCCGGCGGTGGCGAGCCGCCCGAGCAGCCAGGAGTAGACCTGCTGGATGCTGTCGGAGTTGCGTTGCAGCAGGTAGGTCTGCCCGGCCGAGAGGAACGCGGAGACGGCCACGCCGGCGAGGATCAGCGTGGCGGTGGAGCGGCCGCGCCCGCCGGAGACACCCAGCAGGTAGGTCATCGCCACCGCGCCGATCGAGCCGACGAACGCGGCCAGCGGGATGGTGAGCGGCAGCCCGGTCAGCGCGCCGCCCGCCCCGGCGCCGAGGGTGATGACCGCCGTGACCGCGAGCCCGGCCCCGGCCGCCACCCCGAGCAGGTACGGGTCGGCCAGCGGGTTGCGGAACACGCCCTGGTAGCAGCCGCCGGCCAGGGCCAGCAGCCCGCCGACCAGCAGCCCGAGCACCACCCGGGGCAGCCGCAGCTCGGTGACGATGGCGATCTCGCGCTCGGAGAGCCCGCTGTCGAGGCGTACCCCCGGGATGAGGTTCAGCAGCTCGGCCGCGACGCTGCCCGGCGGCAGGCTGACCGGGCCGAGGGACACACCGGCGACCAGGGCGACGAGCACCGCGGCGACCCCGGCGGCGAGCCAGCGGGGCCGCAGCCCGGCGGGCCGGGACGCGGGGAGCGTCCCGGCCCGCCGGGCGGGCGGCGCCTGCGCGGGCGAACCGGTCATCGACGGGTGCGGGTCACGCGGGGACCTTGGCGGTGGCGTCGACGATCACGCGGAGCAGGTCCACCACGCGCGGTCCCCAGCGGGAGGCGACGTCGTCGTCGAGGCCGACGACCTGGTTGTTCTTGACCGCCGTGACGCCCGACCAGCCGGCACGCGCCTTGACCGTCTCCGCGCTCTGCTTGCAGCACTTGGTGTCGGCGAGGAAGACGAAGTCCGGGTCGGCCTTGACGATGACCTCCTGGGAGAGCTGCGGGTAGCCGCCCTGCTTGCCGTCGGCGTCGGACGCGTCGGCGATGTTCTCCAGGCCCACCAGGGTGTAGAGCGAGCCGATGAAGGTCTTGCTGGTGGCCGTGTAGAGCTCCGGGCCCAGCTCGTGGTAGTAGGTGAGCTTCTCGGCGCGCTTCGGCAGGTCGGCGACCAGCTTGGTGATGTCGTCCTTCATCCGCTTCGTCACGTCGGCGGCCTCGTCCGCGTGGCCGGTGAGGGCGCCCAGCTCGGTGATCTGCCGGTAGCTGTCGTCGAGCGTGGTCGCGGCCGGGGTCTGGTAGACCGGGATCTTCAGCGCGGTGAGCTGATCGACGATCTTGTTGCGGTCGTCGGAGAGGACCACCAGGTCGGGGCTCTTGCCGGCAATCGCCTCGGCGTTCGGGGTGAAGCCCGAGAGGTCGCTCTTCGGCGCGTCGGCCGGGAAGTTCGACTGGTCGTCGACGGCGGTGACCTGCTTGCCGGCGCCGATGGCGAAGAGCATCTCGGTGGCCGACGGGGAGAGCGAGACGATCTTCTCGGGCCGCTTCTCCAGCGTCACCGTGCCCACGGTCACGGGGAAGGCGGCGCCGGCCGAGCTGGCGCCGGCGGCGGGGGTGTCGTCGGAGCTCTTCTCGGCGCAGGCGCCGAGGGCGAGCGCGGCCACCGCGAGGGTCGCGGCGAAGAGCCGGGGGGTACGTCTGAGCACGGGTCCTCCTGTCGGTCGAGGAGCGTGGTGCTTCGCCGACAGGGAGCGGTGGCGCCCGTCCGCGAGGCGCCCTTCCTCGAGAGCGCGTGTCGCGACCACGGACGCAGGCGACCTGGCTCGTCCCCGCCACGCCCGGGTGCGGCCGGTGGCGGGTCATCACAGTTGCGGGACAGCGCCGGTTTCGCACCGGCTTCGCTGCGCGTGGTCGGTAGAACCGTAGCGCACGCCCCGGACGTGCCTCGACGATCCAGGGCGCATCGGCGCTCGTTGATCACCAACGGCGGCGACACGCCCTGGATCGACGTCTGCGGAACGGGGTGGTGGGGCCCCGCCGGGGCGGAACGGGGCCCCGCCGGGTCAGGAACTGGTGATGGTGACGTTGTCCACAGCCGCCTCGACCAGGCTCGCGCCCGAGGCGTCCGCCGCCTCGACGAGGATCCGCACCGACTGACCGGCGTACGGGGTGAGGTTGGCGTTGGCCACCGCCCAGGCGCCGTTGCGGTTGGTGGCCGCCCCGGACTGGGTGAACAGGGCCGTGGTGCCGCCGTTGTGCACCACGCTCACCCGGAGGTAGTCGGCCGACGAGGCGTTCGAGCCGTGGGCCAGGTACCAGGCGAGGGAGAGCGTCAGCGTGCCGCTCGACGGCAGGGTCACCGCCGGCGACCGGGCGCTGGTCACGCCGCCGTCGAGGTCGTAGTCACCGGCCGCCGTGCCGGCCAGCCGGCCGGTGACGAGGTCGTTGGCGCCGGCGTACGGGGCGAGCTGCTTCGCCCCGCTGGAGTTGGTCGCCTGGGCGGTGCCCCGCTCAAACGCCCCGGCGGTCGCGGTGTCGGTGCCGTTGGGGTTGATGGTCCAGCCGGTGGCCGTCTCGAAGGTGTCCGACCAGACCGTGGTGCCGCCGCCACCACCGCAGTACTGGTCCTGCTTGCCGATGGCCCGGTACGGGCAGTCGGCGTACTCGCTGATCAGGAGAACCGCCTCCCGGTTGCGCGAGGTCTGGGCGGGGATCACCTCGTCGGGCGGGTAGAAGCCGCCACCGCCGGCCGAGCCGGGGTACATCTCGAAGGTGTACGCCCAGATGCCGTGCTGGCCCCACATCCAGTCGATGCTGTCCCCGTCGGTGATGTAGAGGTCGCTGGACTGCTGCGGGGTGTAGCCGTTGGTGTTGGCCATCTGCTGGCCCAGCGTGGCGAAGGTGTTGTACTGGTCCGTCGACATCCCGGGAGCGGTGTTGTTGTACGTGTAGCCGAACGGCCAGAGCACCAGCTCCGAGTACGTGTGGAAGTCGATGTTCGCCTTGATCTGCTGGGTGCCGCCGACGACCCGGCTGTTCACGAAGTTCCGCAGCGCCTGCGTCTCCGGCGCGGAGAACGCCGACGGGCCCCGGTAGGTCTCCGACGAGGTCGTGCCGGACGAGCCGCCGCAGCAGCCCCACTGGTAGGACCAGTTCCGGTTCAGGTCGGTGCCGACGGCCGTCGAGCCGCTGTTCGGCTGCCGGTTCTTGCGCCAGGAGCGGTAGGAGCCGGTGGCGATGTCGTACTCGCTGCCGTCCGGGTTGACCGTCGGCACGATCCAGATCTCCCGGCTGTTCACGATGCTGGTGATCCGGGAGTCGCTGCCGTAGCTGTCGGTGAAGAGGTTGAGCAGGTAGACCGCCATCTCGACGGTCAGGTGCTCGCGGGCGTGCTGCTGGGAGTTGAACAGGATCTCCGGCTCGTTCTCGTCGGTGGCGACGTTGTCGGAGATCTTCACCGCCATCAGGTCCCGGCCCTCGTACGAGGAGCCGATGCTGATCTTCCGGGCGATCGAGGGGTGGTCCGCGACCACCTTGTTCACCAGGGCGGTCAGCTCGGCGTAGTCGTGGTAATTGGAGTCGGCGGGCGGGAAGGCGGCCGTGCCGACGTCCCCCTCGGCGTGGTCGTGCCCGTCGGCCGACGGGGCGGGGACCGCCTCCAGCCGGAAGCCGAGCCGGGTGATGGCCGCCGCCTCGGCGGGCGTGGCCGAGACGTTCAGCACGCCGTGCTCGACGAAGTCGATGGCGGCGCCGGTGCCGGCGACGGCGGTGCGGTCGTCGACCGTACGCGGGCCGAGCACCCGGTACGACGCCGCCGCGGAGTCGGCCCGGTCCGGGGCCGGCCGGGCTGTGGCCGGCGCGGCGGCGACCGTGAGCAGGGCGAACCCGGCTGCTACGGCGACCGCCAGGCGACGGCGGAGGGTGGTGTTGCGGAAGGCCATGGACAACCTCCTCGGGGGGCGGGAGGAGATCCCGCTCGGTGGAGGACACTTCACCACCGCTCACATGGTCATATCAACATCCATCGTTGCCCACTTTGCATGTCATCCTGATCCTCACATCGGCAATGATTTTCCAACTGTCGACCTCTGGCGAAAGTTCCTTCCGAGCGGGACACTGACCCGCAACGATCGTCCGTCCCTGCGGAGGACCCATGGCCAGAACACGCCTGCGTACGGCCGCCCTCGCGGCCGCCACCGCACTCTCCCTTCTCGGCACCGCGGCACCCGCCGTCGCTGCCGCACCCGTCGCGGCCCCGTCGACCAAACGACCGGTGGTCCACGACGAACAGATCACCTTCCAGGATTGGTCCCGCTACCCCGACTGGCGTCGCGGCACCCACGCCGGCACCAAGGCCGTCCCCGGCCTCCGGCCGGGCGTGACGCTGGCCCGGCCGCTCGGCACCACCGACTACACCGACCCGCACACCGGCGTCACCAAGAGCTGGGAGTACGCGACCTGGACCTCCCCGGTCACCCAGGTCGGGTTCGACGCCACCGAGCTGATCGCCTCGTGGAACGCGAAGACCCCGGCCGGCACCTGGATCCAGGTGGAGATGCAGGGCACGTACAACACCGGCGTCCAGACCAAGTGGTACGTGATGGGCCGGTGGGCCTCCGGTGACGCCGACATCAAGCGCACCAGCGTCAACCGGCAGGGCGACCCCTGGTCGACCATCTGGACCGACACCTTCAGCATCGACGACGCCTCCGTCGGGGTGCTGCTGCGGGGGTACCAGCTGCGGCTGACCCTCTACCGGGCGCCGGGCCAGCAGGCCGCGCCGGTGGTCCACACCCTGGGGGCGATGAGCTCGAACGTCCCCGACCGGTTCACCGTCGAGCCGAGCAAGGGCGGCATCGCCTGGGGCAGGGAACTCCGCGTCCCCCGCTACTCGCAGAACGTCCACGCCGGCCACTACCCCGAGTACGACGGCGGCGGCCAGGCCTGGTGCTCCCCCACCTCCACCACGATGGTGATCGAGTACTGGGGCCGCAAGGCGTCCGAGGAGGAGACCTCCTGGGTCGACCCGACCTACCCGGACCCGACGGTCAACCACGCCGCCCGGATGGTCTACGACTACCAGTACGACGGCGCCGGCAACTGGCCCTTCAACACCGCGTACGCCGCCAGCTTCCCCGGCCTGGAGGGACGGGTCACCCGGCTGCACTCGCTGGACGAGGTGGAGCGCTTCATCGCCGCCGGGATCCCGGTCGTGACCAGCCAGTCCTTCCTCGCCAGCGAGCTGGACGGGGCGAACTACGGCACCTCCGGGCACCTGTTCGTCATCGTCGGCTTCACCGCCGAGGGCGACGTGATCGTCAACGACCCGGCCTCGTCGAGCAACGACGTGGTGCGCAACGTCTACAAGCGTGAGCAGTTCGAGCAGATCTGGCTGCGGACCAAGCGGATCAACGCCAGCGGCGGGGTGTCCGGCGGCCCCGGCGGCGTCGTCTACCTGATCAAGCCCACGACGAAGCCGTGGCCGAAGGTGGCCGGCTCCACCAACTGGTGACCTGACACCGACCCGATCGAGGGGTCCGCGTCGCCCGGCTCAGGCCGGCGACCGGGCCCCTCGGCCGTTCCGGACGAGTCCCGTCCTTCGAGAGATGCTGGCCGGATGTCTACGGGTTGGCCGACTTGCGACGTTGATAGGGCGTGACGTTCGAGGAGTACGCGTTCGCCCGCACTTCGGCGCTGGTGCGGCTCGCCCGGTTGCTGACCGGTGACGAGCATCGGGCCGAGGACCTGGTTCAGGATGTCCTCGCCAGGGCGTACGCCCGCTGGGCGCGCATCTCCCGGACGGATCGGCCCGATGCGTACGTCCGACGGATGCTCGTCAACGCCCACCACTCGTGGTGGCGCCGGCACAGCAGCCAGGAGATCTCCGTCGCCGACGTGCACGATCGGCCGGGCGCCACGGACGAGGCCGCCGGTGTCGCCGAACGCGACGCTCTGTGGCGGCTCGTCCGCACCCTGCCGGCGCGTCAACGCACCGTGATCGTCCTGCGCTACTACGAGGATCTCGACGACGCGTCGATCGCCGAGATCATGGACTGCTCCACCGGCACAGTCCGTACCCACGCGAAGCGGGCCCTGACGGCACTCCGCGAGCGGCAGGAAGCAACCGCATCCGCCTCCGCCCGGACAGGAGGAGAGTTCTGATGTCCAGCAACCTCGATCAGCAGCTCGCCACGACGCTCAAGCACCACGCGGGCGGCGACATCGACCCCGCGCCGATCGTGGCACACGCCCGGCGTCGCGGCCACCGCCTCCGACTGCGCCGCCGCTGGTTGACCGCCGGGGGGACGGCAGCGGCGTGCGTCGTCCTGGCCGCGGCGGTCATGGTGATTCCGTCCGGTCGGGCACCCGATGGCGGGACCATGTCGGCCACGGCACTCGTGCTGCCGGACGCACCGGGCCAGCCCGGCGCCATCGCACGGCCCGAGGTCGTGGGGGCCGATCCCGGCGTGGTGCACTTCACGACCGACAGCCTGGTCAGCGGCGCCTCGTCCGCGACCTGGAGCGCCGGCCGTGGGGTCGAGAGCGTCGAGTTTCGGGGCCCGACCGGGCAGGCCCGGTTCGCGTTGGCGCGCAGCGTCGCGACGCTCGACGGGCTACAGCAGACGCTGTCGTCGGCGGGGCGACCGCAGCCGCCGACCGATGTGCGAGTCGGAGGCCGCCCGGGGGTCGCCTGGTTCGATCCGTCCGGCGACACGAAGCTGTGGTTCGTCCGTTGGCAACCCGTTGACGGGCTCTGGGCTCAGCTCGACATCTACGCGACCGGCCGCGACGAGGCGACGGACGCGGCGAGTCGCGTCCGGTTCGACGGCGCCCACCGCTGCGTGGTGCCGTTCCGCCTGCGGTCACTGCCGCCGGGTGGGCGGCTGCTCGGATGCTCGGTCACGCTTTCCCGGTCGGAGCACGGCTCCTTCGATGAGGCCTCGCTGACGGTAGGGGACGATTCCGGGCGCTGGCTGACGGTTCGGGCGCAACCCGTGCCGGGGCGCGACGCCAGGGAAGCCGACCTCGTCGCAGGGCCCTACCGGGCTCGCCGGCAGGGCAGCGACGTGCTGGAGATGTTCGTCGAGCCGTGCGTCGTCGAGGCGTTCCTCAAGGGTTGGGGGAACGGCTACACCGAGCCGGAAGGCCTGACGATTCTTAGCGGGTACCAGCCGGTCCGCGACCTCGACAACCCCGACACCTGGTGACACCACCGCAGCGCCGACAGGGCGGATTCCACCGTCGCTCGTCCTGCGGCTGTGCGATCGGAGATCAGGCCGGAAGCGATGGCAACAGTGGACTACACTCGCAGCCTCATCGAAGGAGGCGAATGTGGCGGACTGCTCGAAGTGCGGGCGATCAAAGAACTACGCGGGCGAATGCATGTACTGCTGGGGGCGGGAGGCGGGAGGCGACATTAACGCCGGGAAGACCATTCGCCTTCCGAACTCCGATTCGAGGCGCGACATAAACACCGGGCAGACCTACCACCCGAAGAGTTCCGGTTGCCTCGTGCTCGCCGTGCTCACACTGTCGCTGTCCGGGCTGATCCCCGGCGTGCTGCTGATGTGGCACCTGACAGTCTGACGGTCCGGCCGCCGGCCGCCCCTGGCCAGGATCCGCCAGCGCGGCCGTGATGCGCCCGCCGACGTCGGCCCGGAGCAGGCGGGGATCATCGCCGACGCGCTAGTTGGAGGGCCCCGGCGTCTCCCGGTCCTGGTCCTCGCCAGCGAGGGCGGAGCGGAGCCGCTCCTTCTCGGCGCGACGACGCTCGGCGGCGGTGGCCATCTCCTCGGCCATCTCGTCCCGCCAGCCCTTGAGCAGGAAGAACGACAGGGCGGCCGAGAAGGCCAGCGCCACCATCAGCTTGATGAAGATGTTCATCTCGACCAGCCAGAGGGCCGCCAGCACGGCGACGAACAGGCCGAGCCGGCCCAGCGTGTACTTGACCGCCGCGCTCACGTTCCGCACTCCGTTCTCCGCCGCCGGGGTTCCGGCGGCAGGTTCAGCCCGTCCGGCGGGCCAGCCAGTGGACGCCGTGGAACCAGACCACCGCGTACCCGAGGGTGAAGGTCGCCGCCCCCAGCCCACCGGAGAGCAGCGGCGGGAGACCGGCGGCGAGGCCGGCCACCACCAGCCCGGCGACCACGCCCACGGCGGCGGCCGCCAGCGCCGACACCACCCGGGCCGCGCCGAACTCCCAGGCGCGGAAGTCGTCCCAGAACAGCCAGGCCGGCAGGATGATCGCCAGCCAGCCGTTCGAACGCCCGAATTCGCCGCTGCCGATGAGCGCGAACGCCCAGTCGAACAGCACCACCGCCAGCACGCCGATGACCAGGCCGGCCAGGCTCACCCCGAGCAGGTCGCCCAGGGTGAGGATGCGCCCCTCGGCGTCCCGCCGGGGGAATCCGCTCCGCTGCTCGGTCATGGTCTGGAAGGGTACGTGCCGACTCAGGCCCAGACCTGCTGCGGCTCGGCGCGGCGCTCGGCCAGGGACGCGGGGGCGTCGTACTCGCGGACCACCTCGTAGCGGGTGTTCCGCTCGACGGGACGGAAGCCGGCGTCCCAGATCAGGTGCAGCAGGTCGTCCCGGTGCATCGTGTTCGGGGTGCCGTACGAGTCGGCGTCGTGGGTGATCTTGTATTCGACGACCGAGCCGTCCAGGTCGTCGACGCCGAAGTTGAGCGAGAGCTGGGCCACCGACAGCCCGTGCATGACCCAGAAGCACTTCACGTGCGGGACGTTGTCGAAGAGCAGCCGGGAGACCGCGAAGGTCTTCAGCGACTCGGCCGGCGACGCCATCGTCGTCCGGGCCTGGATCCGGTTACGGATCTTGCCGTCCGCCGAGTCGACGAAGTCGTGCTGGTAGCGCAGCGGGATGAAGACCGCGAAGCCGCCGGTCTCGTCCTGGAGCTCGCGCAGCCGCAGCACGTGGTCCACCCGGTGCCGGGGCTCCTCGATGTGGCCGTAGAGCATCGTCGCCGGGGTCTTCATGCCCTTGCTGTGCGCCAGGGCGTGGATCCGCGACCAGTCCTCCCAGTGACAGGCGTGGTCGACGATGTGCTGGCGGACCTCCCAGTCGAAGATCTCCGCGCCGCCGCCGGTCAGCGACTCCAGGCCGGCGTCCATCAGCTCGTCGAGGATCTCGTCGGCGCTCAGCCCGCTGATCTTCTCGAACCACTGCACCTCGGTCGCGGTGAAGCACTTGAGCTTCACGTTCGGCAGCGCCGCCTTCAGCTCGCGCAGCACCTTCGGGTAGTAGCGCCAGGGCAGGGTCGGGTGCAGGCCGTTGACGATGTGCAGCTCGGTGAGCTGCTCGTCCTCCATCTCCTTGGCCTTGCGGACCGCCTCGTCGATGCGCATCGTGTAGGCGTCCTTCTCGCCCGGCTTGCGCTGGAACGAGCAGTACGCGCACGAGGCGGAGCAGACGTTGGTCAGGTTGAGGTGCCGGTTGACGTTGAACATCACCCGGTCGCCGTTGAGCTCGGTGCGCCGGTGGTGCGCCAGCCGGCCGAGCCACGCGAGGTCGTCGCTGTCGTAGAGGGCGATCCCGTCCTCACGGGTCAGCCGCTCGCCGGCGTACACCTTCGCTTCGAGCTCACGCTTGAGTCCGGCGTCCATCGAAAGCCACGTCCCTTCCACCTGCGGTAGGAATCGAGCGTACGTCGGCCCGCCGACGCCGCCGCAGCATGGTCGGCCCCCGTGCGCCGGTTCACCGAACTCTCAGGCTCCTGTTACCTGCCGACGCATCGACATCGTTGCCTGGGTGCGGTAAGACAGGGTGGGACGTTCGCCGCACACTGGTAGCGTCCCGACGGCCGCGCCCACCCGGCGCGGCGACGCAGGCCGGACGGGGAGCGGAATGGGCGACAGCAGGCACGGGCGACGGCAGCGACGGCGGAGTCCGGTGATCTCGCCGGTGCTGCGCCCGGCGCTCTGGTCCGCCCTGCTCGGCGCCGTCGCCGCCACGGTCCTCGCCAACCCGGTCCAGGCCGACCCGTCGCTGCCCACCAGCGTCCCCGACACCGGGTCCCGGCCGTCCTACAGCGGCCAGCTCCAGCTCCCCGGCGGCACGCCGGTCCCGGGGTTGCCGGGCACGGTCCCGGGGTTGCCGGGCACGGTCCCCGGGCTGCCGGGCACGGTCCCCGGCGTGCCGGCCGGCAACGTCGGCAACGGCCCGCTCGCCGCCCAGATCTACGCCGCCGAGGCCCAGGTCGGGCAGCTCCGTGACCAGCTGCTCCTGCTCCAGCAGAAGCGCACCGAGGCCGAGACGCAGCGTGCCACCGCCGAGCGCAACCTCGCCCTCGCCCGGGACGCGGTGGCGCGCGCCCAGGAGGGCGCCGACGCCGCCGCCGCGGGCGCCTTCAAGGCCGCCGCCGCCCTCCCGCCGGGCGAGTTCGCCAACGACCTGCACGAACTGAGCCGGCTCTCCCGGATCATCCGGGGCGAGAAGGCCGAGGGCGGCACCACCGCCGCCCAGGGCGAGGTGTCCCGGGCCCGCACCGGCGAGCAGGCCGCCAGCCAGGCGATGGTCTCGGCCGACTCCCGCCTCACGGGCGTCAGGACGGAATACTCCGCCGGCGAGAAGGCCCTGCGCGCGGCCGAGAAGAAGCTGGACAAGCTGAAGCGGGACAACGCCGCCCAGCTCGTCGAGATCGAGCGCCAGCAGGAGGCCGCCGAGCAGCGCCTCGGCGCCGGCTACCTCGGCAACGAGACCGCCAACGGGCTGGCCGCCCACCCGACGGCGCTGAAGGCCCTGGCGTACGCCAAGGCGCAGCTCGGCGACCCCTACCTGTGGGCCGCCGAGGGGCCGGACCGGTTCGACTGCTCCGGCCTCATCTACGCCGCCTACCGGTCGGCGGGCTACTACGGGCTGCCCCGGGTCTCCCGGGACCAGTACTACGCCACCCGGTCCCGCACCGTGTCCCGCACCGCGCTGCTCCCCGGTGACCTGCTCTTCTTCGCCTCCGGCACCAGCTGGACGACGATCCACCACATGGGCATGTACGTCGGCGGCGGCAAGATGATCCACGCGCCGACCACCGGCGACGTGGTGAAGATCTCCACCGTGCGCTGGTCGCGCCTCTACGCCGCCACCCGCGTCATCGGGGCGGTGCCCGCACCGGTCAGCACCCCATCGCCGACGCCGACGCCGAGCAAGCCGCCCGCGACGAAGCCGCCGACCAGCCCGAAGCCGACCTCGCCGACCTCGCCGTCGCCGAGCCCGTCGACGTCACCGTCGACCTCGCCGTCCCCGACGCCGACCGGCACCCCCTCGCCCACGCCCACGCCCGACACGTCGACCTCGCCGTCGCCGTCCCCGAGCAGCTCGGACGCCTCGTCGCCGAGCCCCTCGGGGGGCAGTGTGGCGCCGACCACGGCGCAGAGCAGTTCCGATCCGGCGGCCAGCACCTCGGCCAGCACGTCGGCCACCGCCTCGGCGAGCTCCGGCAGCTGACCACGGTCCCCGGGCCGACCGACGGGATCGGCCCGACATCGCCCCCGGAACACGCTCCGGCTGTGCCGTCGGGCCGGAATGTGGCACGGTGACAGACAGGCACGCCCGGTCCGATGTCGCGGATCCGGGCGCGAGCGTGCGCGGAGGGCGAGCATGGCCGAGCAAGAGGTTCCGGCGGAGCCGGTCGACCACGGATCCGCGCCCGACCGGAGCGGTGCCGGGGCACCGCATCCCCTGACGTCCGTCGGCGCACCGACGCCGGCCACAGCTGACGGCGCGGCGGGGCCGTCCGGGTCGTCGACCGAGCCGCCCTCCGACGACGTACGCCGACAGCCCGACGCGCCGGCCCGGGGCCGGGTGTCCGTGGCCACCGCCGCCGCGCCCGGCGGGAGCGAGGCGGTGCCGCCGACCGGCCCGAGCGCCGGCACCACCTACCGGGCCGCCGGGACGGGTGCCCCGGCGGCCACCCCGGTCCCCGGTCAGCGGGGCACGGCGGGGGCGCGGGCCAGCGCCGCCGTACCGGGCATGCGGCGGATCTCGGCGGACGAGGCCGGGGCCATCCGTTCCCGGACGGGCGAGGCCCGGATCTACCGGGCGGCGCCGGTCAACCCGG
>NZ_WAAS01000180.1:0-13309 GCF_008806585.1 Micromonospora sp. AMSO12t | reverse complement strand
TTCGCATCCGGGAGCAGCGGGGCAGGTGGGGAGGAACCACGCGGGGGCGGTGATGGCTGCCACAGTGCAGGCCACCGTGGGCCTGATTGGCTGTCGGATCGGCGTTGGGACCGTCGTAGCATTTCCGCAGCCACCCCCCGAGCATGTTCGAGGAGCGATGACCCGTGCCCGAAACCACTGCCCAGAACGCTAGCGCCAGCCCCGTCACCGGCACCGCCCGCGTCAAGCGCGGCATGGCCGAGATGCTCAAGGGCGGCGTGATCATGGACGTGGTCAACGCCGAGCAGGCCAAGATCGCCGAGGACGCCGGCGCCGTCGCGGTGATGGCGCTCGAGCGGGTGCCCGCCGACATCCGCGCCCAGGGCGGGGTGTCCCGGATGAGCGACCCCGACATGATCGACGGCATCATCAACGCCGTCTCCATCCCGGTCATGGCCAAGGCCCGGATCGGTCACTTCGTGGAGGCCCAGATCCTCCAGTCGCTCGGCGTCGACTACGTCGACGAGTCCGAGGTGCTGACCCCGGCCGACTTCGCGAACCACATCGACAAGTGGGCCTTCACCGTCCCCTTCGTCTGCGGGGCGACCAACCTCGGCGAGGCCCTGCGCCGGATCACCGAGGGCGCGGCCATGATCCGCTCCAAGGGCGAGGCCGGCACCGGTGACGTCTCCAACGCCACGACCCACATGCGCAAGATCCGGCAGGAGATCCGCCGGCTGAGCTCGCTGCCGACCGACGAGCTGTTCGTGGCCGCCAAGGAGCTCCAGGCGCCGTACGAGCTGGTCAAGGAGGTCGCCGAGAGCGGCAAGCTGCCGGTGGTGCTCTTCACCGCCGGTGGGATCGCCACCCCGGCCGACGCCGCGATGATGATGCAGCTCGGCGCCGAGGGCGTCTTCGTCGGCTCCGGCATCTTCAAGTCCGGCAACCCCGCGCAGCGCGCCGCCGCGATCGTCAAGGCCACCACCTTCCACGACGACCCGGACGTGCTGGCCAAGGTCTCCCGGGGCCTGGGCGAGGCGATGGTCGGCATCAACGTCGACGAGATCCCGCAGCCGCACCGCCTGGCCGAGCGCGGCTGGTGAGCTGTCAGGAAGGGCACCCTCCTGTCGCCTGGTGCGCAGGAAGGTGCCCTTCCTGACGAAGCAACCGAGCCGCCACGTTCACCACGAGAGGAACGGCAGATGAGCGACGCACCCGTCATCGGCGTGCTCGCCCTCCAGGGCGACGTCCGCGAGCACGTCGCCGCGCTGGCCGAGGCCGGCGCGGACGCCCGCCCGGTACGCCGCCCGCAGGAGCTGGACGCGGTGGACGGGCTGGTCATCCCCGGCGGTGAGTCCACCACGATCAGCAAGCTCGCCGACATCTTCGAGCTGCGCGAGCCGATCGACAAGCGCATCGCGGGCGGCATGCCGGTCTACGGCTCCTGCGCCGGCATGATCATGCTGGCCACCGAGGTCCTCGACGGCCGGCCCGACCAGCGCGGCTTCGCCGGCATCGAGATGACCGTGCGGCGCAACGCGTTCGGCCGGCAGGTCGATTCCTTCGAGGCGCCGGTGGGGGTCACCGGGATCGAGGGCGGCCCGTTCCACGCGGTGTTCATCCGGGCGCCGTGGGTCGAGCGGGTCGGCGACGGCGTCGAGGTGCTCGGCACGGTGACCGAGGGCCCGGCCGCCGGGCGGGTCGTGGCGGTGCGGCAGGGCAACCTGCTGGCCACCTCGTTCCACCCCGAGCTGACCGGCGACGCGCGGGTGCACGCGTACTTCGTGGCGATGGTCCGGGCGTCCCGCTGAGTGGCGGCGACGGATCCTCCGGCCGGGAGGGCCCGTCGCCTCAGCCGGCCACCGAGCGCAGGTGCCCGGGCAGGCGGCCCCGCAGCCGGTCCAAGCCGGCCGCGGTGGCCGCGTCGGCGGGAACGTGGACGACGAGACGCTGGTGGTCACTGTCGGCGAACTCCAGCGTCTCGTAGGTCAGGCGCAGCAGCCCCACCTCCGGGTGCTGCAGCCCCCGCACGCCGGTGACCGGCGCGGCCACCGGTCGCCGCTGCCACCGCTCGGTGAAGGGCGCGCCGACCGTACGGGCGAGCCGCCCGGCGAAGTCGTCGACGGCCAGGTCACCCTGGCGCAGCCGGTGCAGCTCGGCGATCTGGTGGTCGGCCAGCTGTGCCCAGTCGGGGAAGTGGTCGCGGGCGCGCTCGTCGGCAAGCACGAACCACACCAGGTTGGGGCGGTGGCCGTCGAACAGGCCCAGCGGGCGGGCCAGCCGGTCGAACGGATCGTTCCAGGCCAGCACGTCGCCGAGCCGGTTCAGCACGTACGCGGGGGAGTCCCGCAGCGCGTCGAGCACCGCGCCGACGGTCGGCCGAACCGTGCGGGAGACCGTCTGCCGCTCACCCGGGCACAGGCTCCGGCCGTGGTTCGCCGCCGCCAACTGCCGCAGATGCTCGCGGTCGGCGTCGTCGAGCAACAGGGCGTCGGCGAGCGCGGCGAGGATCTCGGGCGACGGATGGGTGTCGCGGCCCTGTTCCAGGCGGGTCAGGTATTCGACGCTGACCTGTGCGAGCGTCGCCAGCTCGGCTCGACGCAGCCCGGGCGTGCGCCGCCGGGACCCTGCGGCGAGGCCGACCTGGGCCGGCTGCACGGCTTCCCGGCGGCTACGCAGGAACGCGCCCAACTCTCCGTCCATCACCCGGCCATCCTGGCAGTGTTCCGCCGGCGGAGGGTGGCCCTGTCGGGGCCACCCTTGCGGCGGTCTCCCCACGCCGCCGGACCGGTCGCAGGCTCGTCGGCATGGAGAACGCACAGACAGCAGGGCCGGTCCGGATCGGCCTGATCGTGGGAAGCACCCGTCCCGGCCGGCGCGGTCCGGCGGTCGCGGGATGGGCGACGGAGGTCGCGGCGGGGCACGACGCGGTGCGTTCCGGTGCGGCGACCGTGACGGTGCTGGACCTGGCGGAGCAGCAGTTGCCGCTGCTCGACGAGCCGGTGCCGGCGATGTTCGGCGACTACCGGAACCCGCACACCCGCCGCTGGTCCGCCCTGGTGGGGGCCTGTGACGCGTTCGTGTTCGTCACGCCGGAGTACAACCACTCCGTGCCGGCCGCGCTGAAGAACGCCGTCGACTACCTCCACGCCGAGTGGAACGGCAAGCCGGCCGGAATACTCAGCTACGGCGTGCGGGGCGGCACCCTGGCCAACGAGCACCTACGGCAGATCCTGACCGAGGTGCGGGCGATGGTCGTGCCCACCGCGGTCTCGCTGACCGTCTTCACCGACTTCGACTTCTCCGAGGCGGATCCGGGCGATCCGACGGCACCGGGGCGGATCGCGCCGGCGACCGAGCGGGCGGAAGCCCTGTCGGCGATGCTGACGGAGATCGTCGCCCAGGCGCGCGAGCCGCGCCCCGGTGACCCGGTGGCGGCCGACGCCGGCGCGGAGCGGGTGGGGTGAGCATGGAGACGATCATCATCAGCTACCGGGTCCGGGCCGGGCACCTGTCGGAGCACCTGCGCCTGCTCGGGGCCGTCCACGAGGAGGTGGCCCGGACCCGGCCGGCCGGGCTGCGGTTCGTGACGCTCCAACTGGACGACGAGCGGAGCTTCGTGGACATCGCCGTGGCGCCCGAGCTGCCGGGCCCGTTGCCGGAGCTGGAGTCGTTCCGCCGCTACCGGCCCGGCTTGGAGGACCGGTGCGAACAGCGGTCCACCTCCGGGTTCGGGGTGCTGGGCTCGTACGGCTTCGGGGCCTGACCGCAGCCGCGTTTTCGTCCCGTCCGTCCCGTTGCGGGCGGTCGGGGCGGGGCGGCGGCGCGCGGCGCGGTGACAGCGACCCGCCGGGCGTCGGTAGGATTGCCGAGATTCGGCGGGGCCAGCTGCCCGTCCACGGCTTTCCCGCAGGGCTGCCCGGCACCACCGCGTGCGCCGGCGGGAGCGGGGGCGTGCGCGGTCGGTCGATGCAGACGGCGGGTAGCAACGGAGGTAGCAGATGTCCGGCCACTCAAAGTGGGCGACGACCAAGCACAAGAAGGCGGTCATCGACGCCAAGCGCGGCAAGATGTTCGCCAAGCTGATCAAGAACGTCGAGGTCGCCGCGCGCACCGGCGGCGGTGACCCGGCCGGCAACCCGACGCTCTACGACGCCATCCAGAAGGCGAAGAAGAACTCGGTCCCCAACGACAACATCGACCGCGCCGTCAAGCGCGGCTCGGGCCTGGAGGCCGGCGGCGCCGACTGGCAGACCATCATGTACGAGGGCTACGGCCCGAACGGCGTGGCGATGCTGATCGAGTGCCTCACCGACAACCGCAACCGCGCGGCCACCGAGGTGCGCACCGCGCTGACCCGCAACGGCGGCTCGCTCGCCGACGCGGGCTCGGTGTCGTACATGTTCTCCCGCAAGGGCGTCGTGCTCGTCCCCAAGGCCGGCACGACCGAGGACGACGTGATGATGGCGGTCCTCGACGCCGGCGCCGAGGAGGTCAACGACCTGGGCGAGGCGTTCGAGGTGGTCTCCGAGCCGACCGACCTGATCGCCGTGCGCACCGCGCTCCAGGACGCCGCCATCGAGTACGAGTCGGCCGAGTCGTCGCTGATCCCGAGCGTCAACGTCCCCCTCGACGAGGAGGGCGCCCGCAAGATCTTCAAGCTGATCGACGTCCTGGAGGACTGCGACGACGTGCAGAACGTCTACGCGAACTTCGACGTCAGCGACGAGGTGATGGAGGCCGTCGGCTGACCGACGGGCTTCTGCCCGGTTCCCCGTCGCCGGGTACGGCGGGCGGGGGACCGGCAACCGTCGCCGAGCCGTTTCCCGGCGGGGCGAAGGACCGGCTGCTGTCGCGGCGCGTCGGCCCCGTGGTCGGGAACCCGCTACCGACGCCGAGCCGTCTTCCGGCGGCGCCGGTCTCGATGCCGGTTGTGCGGGAGCCGTGCCGTCCGGACACCGCTCCGCGGCGACCGCCCGGGAGTGGATGTCGCGTCCGGTTCACGCTGCTGGTGGATGGTCCTGCTGCGCGGCGACGGTCGAAGCTCTCCCGCATAAAACCTTCGCGCGTGCCGCCCTCCCGATGATGAGGTGGCACGGTGACCAACCACGATGGGGCGGCGGCTGTCCGACCGTTGACACTGGCCTGGGTGAGCCGACATCTGGAGGCCGGCGAACGGATCGTCAGGGCCGAGGCGCTGCACGGCGGCATCACTGCCGAAATGCGGAGGCTGACCATCGGCACGCGGGACGAAAGCACCCGCGACCTGGTGCTGCGGAGCTTCGTCAACCCGTTCTACCTGGGACACGCCGAGGACTGGCTGAACCGGGAGGCCGACGCTCTGTCCCTGCTCACCGGCACCGGCGTGCCGGCTCCTGGACTGCTCGCGGTTGATCCGACCGCCGCGCATTGCGAGTATCTATCGCTCCTGATGACACATCTGGCAGGCCGGACGGTCCTCGACGATGAGGGATTGGAGACGCGCGTTCCTCTGCTGGCCCGTCAACTCGTGGCGATCCACACGGTGCGACCCGCCGAGCGGCCCCGGGAGTATGTGGCGTTGACGACCGCCGACACCGTCGTGACTCCGAAGGGCGCCGACGCGGCGGCATGGGCCGCGGCGATCGACGTGATCCGCAGGCCCGCGCCGCCCTATGAAGGGCGGTTCCTGCACAGGGACTTCCAACCCGGCAACGTGCTGTTCGACGTGCCACCCGCAAGGCCGGCAGGTGCCCGGATCACCGGCGTCGTCGACTGGGCAGCGACCTCCTGGGGCCCGGCGGATCTCGATGTGGCGCACTGCTCCACCAATCTCGCACTGCTGCACGGCCCGGCGTGGGGTCTGCGGTTCGCTCAGGCGTACGAGGAGGCCGGCGGGGTGCTGGCCGCGGCCGCGAGCGAGCGGCTGTACTGGCAGGTGCGGGACGCGCTGGCGTGCTCAGAAGAAGTGCAGGTGGTGACGCAGCCATGGCGGAAGGCAGGTAGGACAGAGCTGACGACGCGAGCCGTGGAGGAGCGGCTGGATGCCTATGTCACCGCCCTGATGGACGCGCTGGGCTGAGTCAAGGCCGCACCTGGCTGATGGCCGCCTACCGGGGCGCGAAGCCCGGGCTCCCGAACGGGACGCTCTTCGCCGTCGACGGCACGGTGGCGCCCCGACCGGGCGTCCTGACGGGCCAGCCGGACGGGGCGACCGGCCGGCTGGTCCCGCTGGTCCCGGCCGGGCTGACGGACCCGGTTACCGCCGCCGCGACCGACAGCCGCCGCAAGCGGTCCACCTGGCGGTAGCCGCCGGCCGAACCGTCAGCCCACCTTCTCGCGCGACCGCCACGCGGTGCGCACCGAGGTGCGGCCGTTGGTGCGCAGCAGCGAGCCCTCGTACACCCGGGCCCCGGCGGCCACGACTGCGGCGGCCGCGACCAGCAGCAGGGCCAGGGACACCAGCGGCTCCCAGCCGGCCGCGTCCCCCGTGAACAGCCGCAACGGCATGGCCGTCGGCGCGGAGAACGGCACGTAGGACAGCACCCGCATGGCCGTCGCGTTGTCGTTCAGGAAGATCACCGCGAAGAACGGCAGCATGACCGCGAGCTGCACCGGCGTCGACACGCCGGCGATGTCCTCCTGGCGGTTCACCAGTGCGCCGGCCGCCGCCCACATGGCCGCGACCAGCACGAAGCCGAGCAGGAAGAACGGCAGGAACCAGCCGATCGCCGGGGCCAGCAGCGAGAGCAGTCCGCCGCTGTCGCCGAACTGCACACCGACCAGGGCGACGAGGGCGACCAGGGCGATCTGCCCCAGGGCCAGCACCGTGCCGGCGATCATCTTGCCGGCCAGCAACGCCCGTACCGGCACCGCGGCGACCAGGATCTCCACGATCCTCGTCTGCTTCTCCTCGACGATGCTCTGCGCGATCTGCACGCCGAAGGTCTGCGAGGTGACGAAGAAGATGAACGCGAAGGCGAACGGCACCAGGAAGGCCACCATCGGGTCCACCGCGTCGGGGTCCAGCAGCCGGACCGCGGGCTGCGTGCTCAGCGCCGCCACCACGTCGTCGGGGGCCTCGTCCATGGCCAGCACCGCCGGCCCGGAGACCACCGCGGCGTCGACGTCGCCGTCGCGTACGGCCTGCTCGGCGGCGCGGTCGTCGGGGACCGTACGGACCTCCAGCCCCGCCTCGCGCAGCGGGCCGGCCGCCGACGCGGTCACCGCCACGCTCGACGGGCCGCCGGAGAGCAGCGGCGGCAGGATGGTCGCGGCGGCGGCGATCAGCAGGAAGAACAGGGTGCTGAACAGGAAGGTGCGGTCGCGCAGCTTGACCCGGATCTCCCGGCCGGCGACCAGCCGGGTGGCCTGCATCGTGTTCACTGGGCGACCTCTCGGAAGATCTCGGTGAGGGAGGGGCTGACCGGGCGGAACGCGCGGACCGGGCCGCGCGCCAGCGCCGCGTGCAGCACCGGCTGCTCGTCCGCGCCGGGCGCGAGGTCGAACACGGCGCGCGCGCCGTCCAGGTCGACGAGGGTCACCCCCGGCTGGTCCCGCAGCCAGCCGGCGTCGGTCTCCACCACCAGCTCGTACCGGGGCACGGTGTACGTCGCGCGCAGCTCCTCGCGGCTGCCGGCGGCCCGGATGACGCCGCCCCCGATGATCACCAGGTCGTCGCAGAGCCGCTCGACGACGTCCAGCTGATGGCTGGAGAACAGCACCGGCGCGCCCGCGGCGGCCCGCTCCCGCAGGACCGCCACGACCGTGTCCACGGCCAACGGGTCGAGCCCGGAGAACGGCTCGTCGAGCACCAGCACCTCGGGATCGTGCACCAGGGCGGCGGCGATCTGCGCGCGCTGCTGGTTGCCCAGCGACAGCGTCTCCAGCAGGTCGTCGCCGCGCTCGGCGAGCCCGACCCGCTCCAGCAGCGCGTCCGTGTTGCGTTGCGCCGCGGTGGCGGTCATCCCGTGCAGCCGACCCAGGTAGGCCACCTGGTCCCGGACGCTCATCTTCGGGTAGAGGCCGCGTTCCTCCGGCATGTAGCCGAAGCGCTGGCGGGCCCGCCGGCTCAGCGGAGCGCCCTGCCAGGTGATCTCACCGGCGTCCGGGGCGAGCACCCCGAGGATGATCCGCATGGTGGTGGTCTTGCCGGCGCCGTTGCCGCCCACGAAGCCGGTCATCCGGCCGGCGGCCACGTCGAAGGACACGTTCTGGAGCACCCGTCGGTCGCCGAAGCTGCGGTCGACGCCGTCGAGGCGGAGCACATTGGTCACGGCGTCCACGCTAGATCGCCGGCCGCGCCCCGCCGTCCGCCCCGAGATCGAGCACGACGTCCCCCTCATGGCGGAGCCGGGTCAGCCGCCGGGGCGCACCACCCCGTGCTCGTACGCGAAGACCACCGCCTGCACCCGGTCGCGCAGGCCCAGCTTGGCGAGCACCCGGCTGACGTGGGTCTTCACCGTCGCCTCGCCCAGGTGCAGCTCGGCGGCGATCTCGGCGTTGCTGGCGCCGCCGGCGACCAGGACCAGGACCTCCCGCTCGCGGGGGGTGAGGTCCCGCAGCGCCGCCTCGGGAGCCGTCCTCGGGCCGCCCGGCGGGCCGGGCTCGCCGGGGCGGGCGAAGGTGGCGATCACCCGCCGGGTGAGTTCCGGGGCGAGCAGGCCGTCGCCCCGGGCGAGCACCCGGATCGCCTCGATCAGGGCCTCCGGGGTGCCGTTCTTGAGCAGGAAGCCGCTGGCCCCGGCGCGCAGCGCGGCGAACAGGTAGTCGTCCCGGTCGAACGTGGTGAGGATCAGTACGGCCGGCCCGCCCGGCCCGTCCTCCCCGGCGGTGATCCGCCGGGTGGCCTCCAGCCCGTCGACCCCGGGCATCTCGACGTCCATCAGCACGACGTCCGGACGCAGCGCCCGGGTCATGGTGGCGGCGCGCTCCCCGTCGGCGGCCTCCCCGACGACCTCGATGTCGTCCTCCACCTCCAGGATGACCCGGAAACCGGTGCGGACCAGGTGCTGGTCGTCGGCGAGCAGCACCCGGACCGGACGGTCGGTCCCGGGCACCTCCTGCCCGGCGCTCACGCGGGCCGCCCCACCGGCAGCGGCAGCGGGAACCGGGCCCGTACCCGCCAGCCACCGCCGGCGCGCGGGCCGACCTCCAGCGCGCCGCCGTGGGTGGCGACCCGCTCGCGCATCCCGACCAGGCCGAGCCCGTCGGCGTTCGCCGGGCGGGTCGCCCGTCCGTCATCGGTCACGTCGACCTCCACCTCGTGTGCCAGGTAGCGGATGCGCACGTCGAGCGCGGTCGCGCCCTCGGCGTGCTTGAGCGTGTTCGTCACGGCCTCCTGGGCCACCCGGTACGCGGCCTGCGAGACCGACTCCGGCAGCGGCGCCGGGTCCCCGTACACGCCCATGGTGGCCCGCAGCCCGGCCTCGCGGGCGCGCTCGACCACGGCCGCGATCTGGTCGACACCGGCCGGTCCCGGCTGTTCCGGGCGGTCCGGGCCGCCGTCGCGGGCGCGGAGCAGGCCGAGCATCCGGCGCAGCTCGTCGACGGCCGTGCGGGCGGTCTCCTCGATCGCGCTGAGCGCCGCGCGGGCCTTGACCGGGTCCTTGTCGAACACCCGGCGGGCGGCGGACGCCTGCACACCCATCACCGACACGTGGTGGGCGACGACGTCGTGCAGCTCCCGGGCGATGCGGACCCGCTCGCCCACCACCGCGTGCTCGCGGATCTCGGCCTGCGAGCGGCGCAGCTCCTCGGCCCGTGCCTGCACCTCGTGCTGCCGCCGGGCGGCCAGCCACGCCGTCTCCCCGAAGAAGTACGCGAAACCGAAGTAGAGGCCGTTGACCAGCACGCCGTTCACCATGGCCGCGAGCAACGGGGGCACGGGCCCGACGGCGCGGGCGAACGCGTCCGGGGGGATGGTGGTGTAGGTGGTCGCGTAGTAGATCCCGAGCCACAGGAACATGGTGGCGATGACGCCGATCCGCAGCCGCCGGGACAGCCGCCGTTCCCGGCCCCACGCGCCCAACGTGTAGAGGGCGGCGAACAGCGCCCACGAGGCGAGCTGCGTCTCCGGGGCGGAGCGGGCCTGCGCGGCGATGAACGCGATCGAGACCACCAGCGTGACGGCGGCGGGGAACCGGCGTCGCCAGATCAGCGGCAGGGTCACCGCGACGGTCCAGAAGATCTGCTCCGGGCCGGACGGCGGCGGGCCGAGCAGGAACGCGCCGGCGCTGCGGGTCAGGGTCAGGCTGAACAGCGCCAGGACGGTCGCGGCCAACCCGATGTAGACGTCCAGCCGGCGCTGCTCCGGGGTGGGCCCCGGGCGTCGCCAGTCCTCGTCGGTGTCGCTGTTCATCCAGGTCAGGATCTCATCCCGCCGGGCGCCGCCGATCCGGCACCCGGCCGGGGCGGCCCGGCCTGTCGCGGGGCGGCACGGTCACGGCCCGGCACGCGTGGCGCGCCGGGCCGTGACGGTGGTGGATCAGGTGCGGTTGCGCCACGTCTTGACGGCGCTGTCGAGGATGTCCCAGAGCGTCACCAGCACCGTGCCGGCGACCACGGCGGTCGCCACCAGGTTCAGGTTGTCGCCCTCGCCGAGCCACTCGAAGCGGGCCACGAACTCGGGGTTGAGCAGCCGGTCGGTCGACATCAGCCAGACCACCGGCGCCGCGAACGCCAGGCCGAGTACCGCGTTGACCGCGACCAGCGACCAGGTCCAGCGCCCGACCCGGTACTTGGCGAACTCCAGGCCGATCGTGGCCACCAGCACCGCGATCAGGAACGGCAGCCAGAAGCTCCACAGCGCCGGGTCGAGGATCGGCAGGTTCTCGCCGTCGTCGGTGGGCACGAACGAGCGGAAGTGCTGCATCGGCAGGTAGGCGATGACCAGCGCCAGGAAGGTGACCGAGGCGGCGATGTCGGTGAGGGTGATCTGCCGGTCGATCGTGTCCTCCGGGAGCTGGTCGACGCTCCACGCAGGCAGGTGCAGGGGGGTCTTGGTGCGCTCCAGCACCGCGAAGACCACTGTCACCCAGAAGGCGATCTGGACGGCCACCTGGAAGGCGGTGGTGATGCCCGCGCCGATCCCCTCGCCCGCGTTGCCGCCGTCGGCGACCCTGAGCAGGCCGGCCAGCACGCCGACCAGGGCCGGGATGAAGCTGAGCAGCAACTTCATCAGCCGCGACCAGGCCAGGTAGTAGGCCGGTCCGATGAGCTGCAACCGGCGGTCGGCGTAGCGGGCGGCGAGCTTGTCCGGGTCGCCCAGCTCCGTGAGCACCTCCCGCTCGGCGGCGGCGGCGTCCTGCCCGCCGGCCGTACGGCCCTCGACCATGTCCGCGATCGAGGCGCGCAGCTCGGTGTCGATCTCCGCGCGGCGCGCGACCGGCACCGAACGCAGGGTCGCGGTGAGGTATCGGTCGGTCAGGGTGGTCATCGATCGGCTCCTTCGATCAGCCCGGTCAGGGAGGTCTGCACTGTGGCGAGGTCGGTGAGGAGCCGGCCCAGCACCGACTCGCCCTCCTCGCTGGTCCGGTAGAACTTGCGTGGCCGGCTCTCCTCGGTGTTCCACTCGCTGGTCAGCAGCCCCTGCTCCTCCAGCCGCCGCAGCAGCGGGTAGAGCGTGTTGGCGTCGACCGGGAAGCCGTGGTCGGAAAGGCGTTGCAGCAACGCGTAACCGTAGTCGGGCCGGCGCAGCGCGACGAGGCTGGCCACCACCACGGTGCCCCGGCGCAACTCCTGGAGATGCGTTCGCAGGATCTCATCGCTAACCATGCGTCACACCATACTGTGTGTCACACACTATCGTCCAGTGATACATCATCGTGCGCGTCAACATCAGTGTGTTCGGGCGAAACGGACGGCGGCGGACCCTCGGAGGGATCCGCCGCCGTGGGCGCCGGCCGCTCAGCAGGACCGGCCCTCCCGGAAACCGCGCTCGACGACGGACGCCGGCCCGACCTGGAGGTAGCCGACCCCCGGCCGGATCGGGTGGCCGGTGAACAGCTCCACCCGGGAACCGACGCGCACCAGATAGGCCGAGGCGTCGCCCGCGTCGTTGCGGATCATCGAGCCCCGCGGGCCGTAGATCTCCTCCAAGGCGGCGAAGGACATGCCCACCCCCGCGCCGGCGGGCGTGCGCGGCGGCGCGGTGGCGGTGCCCACCTCCACCAGCCGCCCGTCGCGGAAGGCCAGCAGGATCTTCCCCGCCCAGGCCCCGGTGACGCCGGCACGGACCGTGCCGTCGCAGTCGGGAGCCACCCAGTCGATGAGGCCGGCCGCCGACAGGCGAGCCAGGTCGGCCCCGATCCGGAACGGCCCCGCGCCCCGGACGCTGATGAGCCGGACCTCGTCGGGATCGGCGGCGGCCGGGAGGGCGGCGCCGTCCGTACCCGCGCCGAGGCGGCCGTCGGCACGTTCGGACAGGTTCCCGGCGACGGCGGCCGGCCTGGACGCGGCGGCGGCCGGTGCCGCCGTGGTGATCGGCACGAGCCCGGCCGTGGCCAGCAGGGCGGTGACGACGGTGTACGAGAGACGGTGCACGGGGATCTCCTCCTCCGGAGTGCGGGTGTCCTTGTCCTGTTGGTCACCCGTCCGGCCGGATCGGTTCGTCGGTTTCCCGACCGGTGCGCCCGACCAGTACGCCCCGACCGGTGCGCCCGGCCCGCCCGACGCGCCGACCCCGCGTGGCGGCCGCGGGCTGCCCCCGGCCCGCTCCGCCGTCTACTGTCGAGGCGGAACGGCGACCGGCGGTGCCGGTGTCGGGGGTGGTGCGGTGAGCAGTCCGGGGCGGATCGGGCCCTACCGGGTCGAGCGGTTGCTGGGCACGGGGTCGTTCGCGACGGTGTGGCTGGCCCACGACCCGGTGCTCGACTCCCGGGTGGCGATCAAGGTGCTGGCCGAGAACTGGCACCACGACCTGCGCGTACGGGAGCGCTTCCTGGACGAGGCCCGCCTGCTGCGCCGGCTCGACGACGAGCGGCTGGTCCGCGTCCACGCGGTCGGCGAGTTGGCCGACGGGCGGCCGTACTCGGTGCTGACCTGGGCCGACGGCGGCAGCCTGCGCGAGCGGCTGGCGGCCGGGGCGATGCCGGCGCCCGCCGCCCTGGAACTGCTGGCCGAGATCGCCGCCGGCGTCGCCGTCCTGCACCGGCACGGCGTGGTGCACCGCGACCTGAGCCCGGGCAACGTGCTGTTCCGCTCCGGCCCGTACGGCGAGCGGGTGCTGATCGCCGACCTCGGGCTGGCCAAGGCCCTCGCCGCCGCCTCCGGTCTCACCGCCCGGGCCGGCACCCCCGGCTACATGGCCCCGGAGCAGGACGACCCGTTCGCCATCGTCGACACCCGCGCC
>NZ_WAAS01000179.1:0-13375 GCF_008806585.1 Micromonospora sp. AMSO12t | reverse complement strand
GCACGGCTACCCGCCGGCCCCCGCCTACGGCCAGCAGCACCACGGCTACCACGGCCACTACAAGCGCAAGAAGCACAAGAGCTTCCTGGACGAGATGTTCGGCTGAGCCACTCCGTCGACCGGGCCGGCTCCTCGACCGGCCCGGTCACCCGTGGTCTGGTGCCACGCCCCGTTCCGCCGCCGTTCGCCGTGCCGAGCGGCGGCGGCCGTGCGACGCTGCGCTCCATGACGCACCGCGGACGACACCTCGCGCTGGCGCAGGCGTACGACGGGATCACCCGCGTCGTCACCGACCTCGACGACGCGGACCTGCAACGGCCCACCCGGTGCCGGGGCTGGCTCGTCGCGGATCTGCTGTTCCACGTGCTCTGCGACGCCCAGCGTGCGCTGGTCGCGCTGGCCAGCCCCGCCGAGGGCCCGCCCGACGTGGACGACGTGACCTACTGGCGCGCGTTCCCGGCCGAGAGGGACGGTGACGGCGCGCGGCACGCCTGGTGGGCCCGCCGCTCCGCAGCCGCCTTCGACCGCCCCGGCGGGATCGTCCGGCTCTGGACCAACACCGCACCCGCCGCCGTACGCGCCGCGGGCGCGGCCGACCCCGACGGCCACGTGACCACCCAGGGGCACGTGCTGCGGGTGCCGGACCTGCTCGCCACGCTGACCACCGAGGCCGTCGTGCACCACCTGGACCTGGTCCTCGACCTGCCCGACGCGCCCCTGCCCGGAGTGCTGGCCACGCGGGTCGCCGTGACCACCATGGACGGCCTGCTCAGCGACGACGCCGTCCGACCGGCCGCGTGGAGCGACGCGGATTACCTGCTCAAGGCCACCGGCCGACTGCCGCTCACCGACCGCGACCAGCTCGAACTCGGCGAGGTCGCCGGCTGGTTCCCCCTGCTGGGCTGACCGGCGCGGCCGCCCTCAGACGATGGCCATGTCCACGAAGCGCGACAGGTGGAGCTGCGCGGCCACCGTCACCGTGTCGGTGGGGCCATTTCTGTGCTTGGCAACAATGAAATCCGCCTCCCCGGCACGCGGCGACTCCTTGTCGTAGTAGTCGTCGCGGTGCAACAGGATGACGACGTCGGCGTCCTGCTCGATCGAGTTGTGGGTGGCGATGCCGTTGGCGATGAAGTTGTGGGTACCGAGGACGGTGGCGTCGAAGACGTCGTGGCTGCCGAGTGACTCGATCGACACGATCTCATCCCAGAAGATGTCGTTCGTGGCGTGCAGGTCGAGGTCGGCGGCTTCGAGGACCGATGCGATCTTCGCAAGCCTGGATCGACTTGGTGCGTGCTTCCACAACGTGCTGCCACAGAACTGGGAGTCGATCGCTGCGGCGAACTCGCGGTGGGTCATGCCGTTCTCCGCCAGGATCTCCCGGACCCGGCCCCACACCTCGCGCGGCACCGTGTCGACGTTGGTGTTGCTGCGCATCGCCGTGAGCGATGTGAGCAGCTCGACGCAGTTGAGCGCCCTGTCTCCGTGCACGCCGATCTCCCGGAGGAACCGCAACTGGTCATCCCGTCCGGAAACGTCAAGCGTGTACTGAGGTCGGTGACGTTCGACCGGCACCACTTTGATCCGAGCGGTGATGCCGTATCGCAGCAGCAGCCGGGATATGTCCTCTAGCATCCGGCGGCTTGTCGACGAGAAGTAGATGCGGCCACCGCGGCCGGACTTGTTCACGGTCACCGAGCCGTCCGTGGCCCACAGGTGCCGGAGGAAGAGTGTGATCTGCTCCTTCGGCATGCCGAAGACCGCCGCCGGGATGAACTTCTCATGCGACCGCAGGCCGAACAGTCCCAGACCGTCCAACCACTCGGCGATCGGATTGCGCCGGCCGCGAGCGAGACGGTAGGGAGCGGGAAGCCTCAGGGTGGTGACCCTGGCCGCCTCGTAGTTGTCACGGATGGCGGTGATGCCGAAATGTTTGGCGGCCTCCGCCACAGCCTGCAGATTGCCTTCGTCGCGGCTCGCGTACCGAATGGGCTGCCGGCGCACGAACGAGCCGTCGCCTAGCAGGTGCGCCAGCAGGACGACCTCCGGCTCCGCCCACGGTCGGATCGTGAGTGGAGGCGGAACGTGCCGGGGGGTGGCGAGACGCGCTCCCGGCGCCAACTCCCCGAGCGGCAACCATCCGGCGAAGGTGAGAAACGGATGGTTCGACGTCGCGTCAATCTGCTTACCCGAGGCCAGCTTCATGCGGAACACCTCCCGATTGCCGCTCGGGAAGACGTGGGTCATCGTTCGCGGGGTGTAGCGCAGTGTCTCGTCCAGCGCCCATACCGGGACGTCCTTGGTTCCGTCGGCGAGCAACTCGCCGAGGGTCACTTCGGAGTTGTTGTCGGCCCGGATCAGCCGGGTCTCCGCCGTCAGGCAGCCCGATTCACGCAGATCGGACAGCTGCGGTCGCTTGTCGGTGCGCTGCTCCGGGCCACGGTTCAGCTGACTGACCGCGATCACCGGGCACTCCACCTCCTTGGCGAGCAGCTTGAGGCCACGGGAGAGGTCCGCGACCTCCTGCTGCCGGCTCTCGGTGCGCTTCGGAGAGGTCATCAGCTGGAGATAGTCGACCACGATCAGCTTGAGGTCGTGCCGCTGCTTGAGCCGGCGCGCCTTGGCCCGGATCTCCATCAGGTTCATGCTCGGCGTGTCGTCGACGAAGAGCGGCGCCTCACTGATCTCGCCCATGCAGCGGGCGAGCTTGGTCCAGTCGTCGTCGGAGAGCTGGCCGCTGCGCAGGACGTGCAGGGGCACGCGCGCCTCGGCCGACAGCAGCCGCATGACGATCTCGACCTTGCTCATTTCCAGCGAGAAGATGGCCGCCGCCTGGTTTGCCCTGATCGCGGCGTTGCGCGCGAAGTCCATGCTCGCCGTGCTGTTGTGTGTCGGGATCATCGCCCGACCCGCAAGGTAGAGGTGCTCGGGATTGTCCACCGTGACGCACCGGACCGGCACGCTCGCCACCGGTCGGACGTCGACGATGAAACGGCTGTCCGTCCGGGAGTTGCTCTCGCTACGGCGCCGCAGCCGGTGCGCCTCCCGCTTGCGGGTCAGGCGGAACACTTCGTCCCTCGTCGTGAAGTTCAAGTTGAAGGCGATCGAGCTTTCCGCGGTGCGCCCCTTGACGGTCTTCCGGCTGACCGAGCAGCGGTACCCGAGACTGACGACCAACTCGTGCACGTCCTCGGCGAGGCGGGGGGACGTCGTGGTGAACTGCACGTTCCCGCTGACGGTCACGGTGCCGTCGGTGTCGAGCAGCCCGGCCAGCAGCGCTCGCCGCTGCGCCTCCGAGGCCCGCAGGTACGCGGCGGGGACGTGCTTGTCGCCCAACACCCCGGCCGCCCGCAGGTAACCACGGAAGGAGCCGTAACGCTTGTGGCAGTCGCGGCACCTGCGACTTGCGTTCCAGGCGCTGGCGTCCACTCTCCCGCAGTGGGCGCAACCTTCGCGCCGCGCCGCAGGGACGAGTCCTTTCGACCGGCCCCCACACGACTGGCCGCAGGTATGGATCGCCGGGCCACGAGGCGTGAAGACGGCGTGGCAGACGACGCATTCACGGTCCGGGATCGCGGGCAGCCGCGGCGGACGAATGGTGTAGACCATCGGCCCCGAAGGTCTGACCTCGAAGCCGTCGGACTCGATTCCGGCCAGGATCTCCGGGTCGACGGTGGTGACCCTTCCTTCCGCCGTGTGGCCGTCGCCGAGCCAGACGCCGAGCGTGTACGGCGCAAGCGGGAGTTCGCGTTCCGGAAGGCGGAGTGCGGCGGCGTTCTCGACCGCATGATTGAGTCGTCGGTCGGCCGTGTTCGTACGCAGGGTCGCTCGTATCTGCTCCGTCGTCACCACGTCTTGCAGCTCCGCCGCCGCCAGGCTCTCCGACCACTGCTCGACACGCTCCAGCAACTGGCGGTAGAGACGGCGGGCCGGATAGGCCCTGGCCGGGCGCACACGCGGGCGCCTGCGCATGACGACGGGCGACTCGTCGGCGATGTCGCGCGTCACCCGGTGGGCGGTGTGCGTGAACTCCGGGCCGAGCACGGCGGCCAGCTCCGCGATCGTGACGTCGTCGCCGGGCGCCGCGCCGGCGGCTGCCCGGTGCAGCCGTTCGATCGCCTCGGGAGACCAGTGGTTGCGGCGGCGGGCGGGGGCAGCGCGGCGGCTTGCCCGCGTAGTGGTCTTCCACAGGTGTTCACCGTCGGCGACGATCACCGAGCCGTCGGAAAACTCGACCTCGTAGCACGGCCGGTCGTGCCGTACCTCGAACGCGGCGGTGACCTTCGTCGGCAGGCCGTCAGCGCTCAGCAACTCGTCGCCGACCTTCACGTCCCCCATGGTGGTCCAGCCCGTCGGCGTGGGAAGGGGGGTGTCCAGCGCGAGCGCCTTACCCAACCCGGGGCGTCCGGCGACGATCACGAGTTGCCCCGCGTGCAGGCCGTTGAGCAGGCGGTCCAGGTCGGTGAAGCCGGTGGGGACGCCGGTCATCATGCCGCCCTGGGCGCCCACCGCCTCGATCTCGTCCAGTGTCGGCTGGAGCATGTCGGCGAGTACGGCGAAGTCCTCGCTGACGCGGCGCTCGGTGATGTCGTAGACCGCCTGCTGGGCGAGGTCGACGACGTCGTCGACGTCGCGGCTGCCGCCCTGAGCCGTGCCGTAGCCCAGCTGCACGATCTTGGTGCCGGCCTCGACCAGACGCCGCAGGACCGCCCGCTCGCTGACGATGCGGGCGTAGTAGGCCGCGTTCGCGGCGGTCGGCACGCTGGCGATCAGCGTATGCAGGTAGGGGGCGCCGCCGATCCGGACGAGATCGCCGGAGTTGGCCAGGGCCGCCGCCACAGTGATGGAGTCGGCCGGCTCGCCCCGGCCGTAGATCTCCAGGATGGTGTCGAAGATGGTGGCGTGCACCGGCCGGTAGAAGTCGTTGGTCTTGAGGATCTCCACGACGTCGGCGACGGCGTCCTTGGACAGCAGCATGCCGCCGAGGACGCACTGCTCGGCGGCGATGTCCTGGGGCGGGGTCTTGTCGAACTGGCCGTCGCGCTGCGGCGGCGGGGACGCGTGCCCCCCGCCCGATCGCGAGTCCGCCCGCATGTCGTCGGTGACCGACACGGGTCCCCCCTCCACTGCGTCGGATCTGGATCCAGCCCTGTCGCCGGGATGGACAACCTCGACCTGCCGGTCGATCGGGGGTCATCGCACGACCGGTCGGGGGCCAACCATACGGAACCCGAGGTCAGCCCCTCAACCACGTCGGTGGACGAGCCTCGGGACAACCTGTGGACGCCGGGGGACAAGCATGTGCGCAGGGTGTGCACAGCCTGTGGACAACGGCTGGGGAATTCTCCGCTGCAAGGTGCTGACCTGCGGAAACACAATCCCCAGCCTGTGGACGGCAAGTTTTCGGTCGAACTGCGCGGTCGAACGTCCCGTACTATCTCCAGCGAACGGCTACACCTGCACAGCGGATTGCGCAATCGGTTGAGAAGGGTCACGCTCCGGCCGTGAGTAACCGGGACTGGGGACGCGGAGAGGGCGGTCCGCGCGAGTCGGTCGCCTCCTGGGACGATCCCGCCGACCCGGCACCGGTCGATCCGTACGAGCACGCTCCCGCGCGGCACCGCACGCCGAGCCGGCGCCGGGCTGTCGAGCGCGGGCAGCAGGAGCCGGTCGACAGCTACCTGCCGCGTTGGGCCCTGGAATCGGGGATCCGCAGCGCCGACGGCGGTGGCCGTCACGCCGCGCCCGACGACGAGGTGGGGATCGAGGCCCACCAACCGCACTCCGGTGCCTGGCGGGCCACGGAGACCACGAACAGCTGGCACCGGGTCAGCGAGACGAGCTGGCGCGAGACCCCGGCGATCGACGCTGTTCCGCAGTCGGAGCACACCGGAGAGTGGACGTTCGGCGCTGCCCAGCAGTCGGAGCACACCGGGGAGTGGACGTTCAACCGTCCGCAGGAGCGGGGATACTCCGGGCGGCGGCGGGCCGAGGACGACCCCGTCTCGGGCTCGGCGCCGCCGAGCCGGCCGAGGCGCCTGCCGTCGCAACGCCCGCAGGTCGTCTGGTCCGGCCTGGAGGAGGCGGACGCGTCCGGGTCCGTACCGGATCGGGAGGCCGAGCGGCCGGCCCGCCGGGGCCGGCGGGCGGCGGAGGACCGCCCCGCCGTCGATCCCTGGGACCGGGAGTCGCACCTCGCCGCGTCCGAGAGCCCACCCTCCCCTCCGGCTGTGGACGCGTGGGACGCGTCGGGTGTGCACGCGTGGCACCCGGCCGGTGAGATCGACCGCTGGGACCACGCCGACACCGGCCGGTGGGACCGGGCCGACGACACCGGCAGCTGGGACCGAAGCGACGGCACGGGTCGGTGGGACCGGACCGACGGCACCGGTGAGTGGCGCCGGTCCGACGACACCGGCGCGTGGGAGCGATGTTCCGACGACGGCGGGTGGGACAGGACCGCGCCGGGCTCCGGCGGGGGCGCCGTGCAGGAATGGTCCTGGCCGGGGCAGGACGACCGGAGCGAGGGTTTCTGGTCGGGCACCCGGCTGGCGGGCGACGATCCCCGCTGGATGGACCCGCCGGCGTCGGCGCCCCGGTCACCCGTGGTGCCCTACTCCGCGCCGCGGCCGCGTCCCGCGCCGCGTCGGCGCGTAGCCGAGCCGGTCGGTGCCGCGACGGCGTCGGCCGTACGCCGTAGGGCCGGGACCGCCGGGGCGGGGGCGTGGGGCCGTCGTATCGAGGACGACCTGCTCGATCCCGATCCTGGCGGTCCGTGGCGGTCGCTGCTCTACACGGTCGCGTGCTATCTGGTGCCGGCGGCGCTGATCTTCGTCTGGTTGCTGACCCTGGACGGACAGGTGCCGGCGGGGTGTGTCACCGACATCAGCGGAGGGGGTTGCGACTCGCCTCGGGCGCGGGCGCTTGGCTCGCTGGCAGCGGGCCTGCCGCGCTTCGGGTTGGCGCTGGCCAGCAGCCTGGTCGTGGCGCTGCTGCTGCGCCGGGTCGGTACGACGTGGCGTTCGGCCAGCGTCGCGCTGGCGGCGGCCGTGGTCGGCGGCGGTCTCTCGACGGTGATGATCAGCGCGGTGACGGGCCAGCCGATCGGCTGACGATCAGCGCGACGACACGACCATGCTGCCGCTGCTAGCCGAAGGCACTGGCTGGTGATCAGCGTGGCCGGCCGGTGGCTGACGCACCGCCGCCCTGGTCGGCCCGCACCGCGACGAGCTGGCCGACCGCGCGAGCGGGAGCATACGCCGCAGGCCGTACACGAACAGGGCCCGCACCGGTCGGTGCGGGCCCTGTCGTGGTGCTCGGGTGAGGTGTCAGCCCTGGACGACGTTGAGGTCGAACTTGGCGCTCACCTCGGGGTGCAGCTTGATCTGCACCGGGTAGGAGCCGGTCGACTTGATCGGACCGGACAGTTCCAGCCGACGACGGTCGAGGACCGGACCACCGGCGGCCTTGACAGCGTCGACGATCTCGGCCGGGGTGACCGAGCCGAAGAGCCGACCGCCGTCGCCGGCGCGGGCCTTCAGGCTGACCTTGAGGCCCTCGAGCTGGCCCTTGACCTCGTTGGCGTGGCCGAGGTCGCGGATCTCACGGGCCGAACGGGCCCGCTTGATGACCGTGACCTGCTTCTCCGCACCCTTGGTCCAGGCGATCGCGAAGCCCTGCGGCAGCAGGTAGTTACGGCCGTAGCCGTTCTTGACCTCGACGATGTCGCCCGGGGCACCGAGGCCGGACACCTCCTGAGTCAGGATGATCTTCATATCGGTGCCTCCTCTCAGCGGGCCGTGGCCGTGTACGGCAGGAGCGCCATCTCACGGGCGTTCTTGACCGCACGGGCGATCTGCCGCTGCTGCTGCGAGGTCACGCCGGTCACCCGCCGAGCGCGGATCTTGCCGCGGTCGGAGATGAACTTGCGCAGCAGCGCGGTGTCCTTGTAATCGATATAGGTGATCCCGTCCTTGTCGAGCGGGTTCACCTTCTTCTTCGGTTTGCGAAGTGCAGCGGCCTTGGCCATTGCTCGTGCTCCTGGTTTGCGATCGCGGGCGCTCGGCGCCATTAGAACGGGGGCTCCTCGTCGAAGTTGCCGCCACCCGAACCACCGCGCGAGGGTGCCGGTGCAGCCGAGGCCCAGGGGTCGTCGAAGTTGCCTCCGCCGCCGCCCTGGCCACCTCCACCACCACCGCCACCGAAGCCGCCGCCACCGCCGCCGCCGGAGCGGGACATCTTCTGCACCTTCGCCGTGGCGTAGCGCAGCGACGGGCCGATCTCGTCGACCTCGAGCTCGATGACGGTGCGCTTCTCGCCCTCGCGCGTCTCGTACGACCGCTGACGCAGCCGGCCCGAGACGATCACGCGGGCGCCCCGCTGGAGCGACTCGGCGACGTGCTCCGCCGCCTGCCGCCACACGGTGCACGCCAGGAAGAGCGGCTCGCCGTCCTTCCATTCGCCGGAGGCCTTGTCCATGAACCGGGGCGTCGAAGCGACCCGGAACTTGGCGACCGCCGCACCGGACGGGGTGAACCGCAACTCGGGGTCATCGGTCAGGTTGCCGATGACCGTGATGGTGGTGTCTCCTGCCATGACCATCTCCTCGCGCACTCATCAGTTCTGCCGTACAGGCTCTCAGAGCCCTCCGACAGTGCCGATGAGGCTGATCCGGGTGGACCGGGGTTGAATGCTTTAGCGCATCTCCGGCCGGATGACCTTGGTGCGCAGCACGGACTCGTTGAGCCGCAGCTGACGGTCCAGCTCGGCCACCGCTGCGGGCGTCGCCTGCAGGTCGATGACGGCGTAGATGCCTTCGGCCTTCTTGTTGATCTCGTACGCGAGGCGCCGGCGGCCCCACACGTCCGTCTTCTCGACCGAGCCACCCGCAGTCCGGATCACGTTCAGGTATGTGTCGAGGGACGGGGCGACGGTGCGCTCCTCGAGGCTGGGGTCGAGGATCACCATGACTTCGTAATGACGCAAGACGTGCTCACCTCCTGTGGGCTAAGCGGCCACGGTCCTTCCGTGGCAGGAGGTCGTGCGTCGTGGCCCGCGCCGGTTCCGGGGGAACCCGGCCGTACGCGGACAACCGGACCAGGATACCCGGTCCCGACGATCATGCCCGGGGTGGTCGGCGGGGCCCTTCCACCGGGCGAGGCGACGGGGGCCCGCGTCGACGTCGCTGTCGATGCGAGCCCCCGTACACGAGGCCGCGGGGCGTCCCGTCCGCATTCCTTGGGTGGGACCTGGGGAGGAACGACCACACCGATGAGGTTGGACCGGGGACGCCCCGCGGAGCTTTATCGTGTTGTTACCTGACGTTACAACGGCTCTTGCCCCTTGTCGGGGGAAATGGCGGAATTCTCCGACAAATTTCCCGATGAGCCCGGTTCCGTCAGGGCGGGCCCCCGCCGCGCCGGGCCGCGCGACGGGGTGCCCCCGCTCTCGGGCGGTTCGACGCGCCTCCGGGACGGGCCGACCAGCGGCCGTTCCGGGCCGGCTGCGGCAACCGTGGATCCCACTCGCATCAACGACCGCCGCCGCTGGGAGGTGACGCGAGGAACGGCGAGTCCGCCACCGCCGTCATCCCGGCTGTCGGCGACGCGACGTAGGCTCCCGTGCATGCGTATCGGAGCCCACGTCGATTCGACCGACCCGGTGGCGGAGGCGACCGCCCGAGGGGCCGAGGCCGTGCAGTTCTTCCTCTCCGACCCCCAGGGGTGGAAGGCGCCGAAGCCGCGGGAGGACGCGGACCGGCTGCGGGCCGCGGGCGTCGACCTCTACGTGCACGCGCCGTACGTCATCAACGTCGCCACCCTGAACAACCGGATCCGGATCCCCAGCCGCAAGCTGCTGCTCGGGCACGCCCAGGCGGCCGCCGCCATCGGCGCCAAGGGGCTGATCGTGCACGGCGGGCACGTCAATGCCGGCGACGACCTGGCCGTCGGCTTCGACAACTGGCGCAAGACCTTCGCGTACGCGGCGGACTCCGGCGGCTTCGGCGTGCCCGTCCTGATCGAGAACACCGCCGGCGGTGACAACGCCTGCGCCCGGCGGCTCGACGCGCTCGCCCGCCTCTGGGACGCCGTCGGCGATCACGAGGTGGGCTTCTGCCTGGACACCTGCCACGCCCACGCCGGCGGCGAGGAGCTGCTCGGGCTCGTCGACCGGGTCAAGGCGATCACCGGCCGGATCGACCTGGTGCACGCCAACAACTCCAAGGGCGCGTTCAACTCCGGCCAGGACCGGCACGACAACCTCGACGGCGGAACGATCGACCCGGAGCTGGTGGTGGCGGTCATCCGCGCGGCCGGTGCACCAGTCATCGTCGAGACCCCGGGCGGAGTCGACGGTCAGGGCGCCGACATCGCCTTCCTACGCGACCGGCTGGGCACGGGGAGCCCGGCGGCATGACGACCGAGCAGTCCGCCCCCGGCAGCCCCCGTCCCGACTCCGCCGCCGAGAAGGCCGACGCCGCCGGGAAGACGGAAGCCGCCGGAAAGACCGACACGACCGGCGCCACGACCGGCCCGGCCGCCGCCAGGACCGGAGGGGCCGAACCCAGGACCGGCGGGGCCCCCAAGGCTGGGGCGGCCGAGCCCAAGGCTGGGGCGACCGAGCCCAAGGCCGGTGGAGCCCGGCCCGGTGCCGGCAAGGCCCATGCCGAGGCCGGGGCACCCGCCGGGGCGGTCGGGTCCGACGGGACCGGCGCGACCGGCGCGACCGGCGCGACCGGCGCGACCGGCGCGACCGGCGCGACCGGCGCGACCGGCGCGACCGAGACGGAAAACGGTAAGACCGACGCCACGGCGGGCGGGGCCGACAAGACCGCAACCAAGGCAGGCAGGGACGACGCCAGGGCGGGCGCAACCGACAAGGACGACGCCAAGGCCGGCTCAGCCGACAAGGTCGACGCCAAGGCCGGCGGAACCGACAAAGACGGCGCCAAGGCGGGTGCAGCCAGCAAGACGGACACCAAGGCGGGCAAGGACGGCGCCAAGGCGGGTGCAGCCGACAAGCCCGACGTCAAGGCGGGCAAGGACGGCGCCAAGGCGGGTGCAGCCGACAAGCCCGACGTCAAGGCGGGCTCAGCCGGTGTGGCCGGGGCCGTCGGCGACGGCGCGGGCAAGGACGGCGCGGGCAAGGACGGCGACAAGGCGGCCGGCAAGAGCCAGGACGGGGGTGACAAGGAGGGCAAGCCGGACCGGTGGGAGGCCTTCGCGTCCGCCCCCGAACCGGTGCCCTCCCGGCTCGGGCGCGCCGCGCGGGCGGTGGGCCGCCGGCTGATCCACGAGTGGACGCTCGCGACGCTCGCCTCGCTGGCGTTGGCCGTGCTGCTGACCTGGCCCACGCTGCGCTACCCGCGACACACCCTGCCGCAGGACTACTGGGACCCCAGCCTCCAGGCGTGGCAGATGGCCTGGTCGGGGCACATCCTGCTGACCAACCCGGCGCAGCTGTGGCAGTCGAACACCTTCTTTCCGGAGTCCTGGAGCTTCGCCTTCTCCGACACCCTGCTCGGCTACGCCCCGGCGGGCATGATCGGCACCGGTCCCGAAGCCGCCGTGCTCCGCTACAACATCATGTTCGTGCTGGCCCACGCGCTCGCCATGCTCGGGGCGTACGCGCTGGCCCGTCAGCTCGGCGCCGGCCGGATCGGCTCCGCGGTGGCCGGGGCGAGCTTCGCGTACGCGCCGTGGCTGCTGGCCCAGGCCGGGCACCTGCACGTGATCTCCAACGGCGGCATCCCGCTGGCGTTGGCGATGCTCGCCCGGGGGCACGGCTGGTCGTTGCGGCACGGGTACCGTCCCGAACGCCGGCACGACGGCTGGGTCTACGCCGGCTGGTTCGTGGCGGCCTGGCAACTCAGTCTCGGCTTCGGCATCGGGCTGCCGTTCGCGTACTTCCTCGCCGGGACCGTGCTGGTCGCGGCCGTCACCTGGTTCCTGCGGCGGTGGGTCGTCCGGCCGGTCAAGCGCCCGTTCGGCCGCCGGTTGCTGATCGCGGACCTGGTCGGCGGCCTGTTCTTCGCCGGTGTCGGCGGCCTGCTGGCCATCCCGTACTTCAAGGTGGCGGGGGCGCACCCGCAGGCGGAGCGTTCCATCGGCGACATCGGCGTCTACTCGCCGCCGGCGGCCGGCTTCTTTACGGCACCCGCCGAGTCGCGGGTCTGGGGCGCCCTGCACGAGGGCGCGCGGGCGGCGCTGCCCTGGCACCCGGAGATGACCCTGCTGCCCGGCTTCGTGCTCTACGCGCTCGCCGCCGGCGGGCTCTTCTTCTCGGTGTGGAAGCTGCGCCACCGGCTGCTGCTGCTCGCCGGGGTGGTGGTGACGATGGTGCTCGCCATGGGCACCCGGTTCTTCGACGGCACCTTCACCTACGTGCCGCTGTTCGACCACCTGCCCGGCTGGAACGGCATCCGCACCCCGGGCCGGCTGATGCTCTGGACCACGCTGCTGCTCGGGCTGCTCGCGGCGGGCGCGGTCAGCGCGTTCGCCACCCGGGTACGGGAGGTCTACGCCGAGCGGATCCCCTCCTGGCCGAGCCCGTGGCTGCGGCTGGCCACTCTGCTGCCGCTGGTGCTGGTGCTCGGCGAGGGGCTGAACGCCACGCCGCACCCGGTCGTGCCGTCCCAGCCGGCCGCGATGCGCACCGTGGAGGGACCGCTGCTGGTGCTGCCGAGCAGCCAGAGCCTCGACCAGCCGGTGATGCTCTGGTCCACCAGCAAGTTCCAGGACCTGGTCAACGGGGGCAGCGGCTTCACCCCGCGCCAACTCGACGACGTACGCCGGGTGACGCTGGCCTTCCCCGATCAGACCAGCGTCGACTACCTGCGCGTCCTCGGCGTACGCAACGTGCTGCTGATGCGGGACCACATCGTCGGCACGCCGTGGGAGGTCACGGTGGACGCACCGGTCGACGGGCTCGGCATCACCCGCGAGGAAGTAGGGAACATCGTGATCTACCGCCTGTGACCCTCATCACCCTCACGTTGACCTCGCAGCAGCCTCCCGGTCGTCCGATCCCCCGAAGAGCTTGCGGGCACCGGAGAGGATCGCCAACACCGCGACCGTGAACAGACCGAACAGCCCGTTCAACCACCAGTCGACCATGTTGGCGGAGAAACACAGGTTCCCCGGTGTGCAGTCGGTGTCGCCGAGCTCGAACCTGCCAGCGATGATTCCGGCAGGAAAGCAGAGCAGCGCGACACAGCCGCCCAGGCCGAAGAACCACCCGGACGCCCGCCGGACGAGGGCCAGGCCGAGCCAGACCGTGACGAGCAGCGCGGGCAGGATCGCGTCGACGGCGCTCACACCGGTTGACGGGGAAGGGACCCCCGACAGGGCGCCATCAGGACGTCACTCGCCGGCCA
>NZ_WAAS01000178.1:0-13429 GCF_008806585.1 Micromonospora sp. AMSO12t | reverse complement strand
CCGGCGGGGTGTCTGGAACCGGCCCGGGGGGAGGTGTCGGATCCGGAGGTTAGGGTCGGGCGATGACCACGGCTCCACCACTCATCCAGGCGCGGGCGCTGGTGAAGCGGTTCGGCGACTTCACCGCCGTCGACGGCATCGACGTCGAGGTGCGGGCCGGCGAGGCGTTCGGCTTCCTCGGGCCCAATGGCGCCGGCAAGTCCTCCACCATGCGGATGATCGGCTGCACCTCCCCGCCCAGCGGCGGCGAGCTGCGCATCCTCGGCATGGATCCGGTGCGCGACGGGCCGGCGATCCGGGCCCGCCTCGGCGTCTGCCCGCAGCTCGACAACCTGGATCCCGAGCTGACCGTCCAGGAGAACCTGACCACCTACGCGCGCTACTTCGGCATCTCCCGCCGGGTGGCCCGGGCGCGCGCCGCCGAGCTGCTCGACTTCGTCCAGCTCACCGAGCGGGCCGACAGCAGGGTGGAGCCGCTCTCCGGCGGCATGAAGCGGCGGCTGACCATCGCCCGCGCGCTGGTCAACGAGCCCGAGATCGTCCTGCTCGACGAGCCGACGACCGGCCTCGACCCGCAGGCCCGGCACCTGGTGTGGGAGCGGCTGTTCCGGCTCAAGCAGCAGGGCGTCACGTTGGTCCTCACCACGCACTACATGGACGAGGCGGAGCAGCTCTGCGACCGCCTGGTCGTCATGGACGGCGGGCGGATCGTCGCCGAGGGCTCGCCCCGGGCGCTGATCGACCGGCACTCCACCCGGGAGGTCGTCGAGCTGCGGTTCGCCGCCGAGTCACAGGAGGCGTTCGCCGGCAAGCTCGACGGGCTGGGGGAGCGGGTCGAGGTGCTGCCCGACCGGATCCTGCTCTACGTGTCCGACGGCGACGCGGCCGTCGCCGAGGTCGGCGAGCGGGGGCTGCACCCGGCCAACGTGCTGGTCCGGCGCAGCAGCCTGGAGGACGTCTTCCTCCACCTCACCGGCCGCACCCTGGTCGACTGACAGGGGCGTCCGGTCGCTCGTCGTCGGTGGTTCGCGAACCGGTGCCGGTCGTCCGGCGCGACCGGGTGGGTGCGGCGGGCCGGCCGTTACGTAGCATCGGCGGGCCGGCGCCACGTCGACCGCCCGGCGACGCACACGGGGGTGTCATGTCGGAGTTGGAGTTCCAGTCCCGCCGCCAGGCCGGGCTCGCCGCGCTCTACCTGGGCGTCTTCGCGACGATCTGGTTCAGCGTGCCGGCCGCCGAGCAGCCGCTGCGCGCCCTGCTGGTGGTCGCGAGCGGCGCGGCCCTGGTCACGGCGGTGATCGGCGCCGTCGTCGTGGCCCGCAGCCGGGGAGCCGGGGGCGTCGCCAACGACCCTGCCGACGACCGCCGCTACCTCCTGATCGTCCTGGCCGAGTTCGCCGCCGCCGGGCTCGGCGCCGTCGTGCTCGCCCTCGTCGGCTGGTCGGAGTTCATCCCGGTGCTGGTCGGCGCCGTCGTGGGGCTGCACTTCTTCCCCCTCGTCCCGGTGCTGCGCGACCCGCTGCTGTGGCCGCTCGGGGTGGCGGTGTGCGCCGTCGCCGTGGCCGGGCTGGTCACCGCGCTCGTCTCGGCGGTGCCGGCGGGGCTCGTCGTCGGCACCGGCACCGGGCTGCTGCTGCTCGCCTACGCGGTGCAGGCGCTGCTGCGCGCGGCCCGTAAGCGCTGACGGGGCGACGGAGTCGCTGGCCTGTCGTACCCGCGAGGTAGGAAGGCCGTGGTGGACGCGGAGCGAGACGGGGGTGGTCGCGTGAGCGTGGCGCAGGCGGCGCGGGAACGCGCGCGCCCGAGGTTGCCGCGGGTGCCGGCGCTCGCGGTGCTGGCGCACCACCTCGTCGGCTACCGACGCACCTGGCGGGCGGGAATCTTCTCGTCGTTCCTGTTGCCGGTGCTGACCGTCCTCGGCTTCGGCGTCGGCGTCGGCTCCTACATCGACCAGGGCATCGACGGGGTGAGCTACCTCGACTGGATCGTGCCCGGCCTGATCGCGTCGACCGCGTTGCAGACGGCCGTCAGCGAGTCGACGTGGCCCGTGTTCGGCAACTTCCAGTGGGTCAGGACCTACTTCGCGCAGAGCGCGGCGCCGCTGCGGGTGGGCGACATCCTCGGCGGGCACCTGGCCTTCGTGGTGTTCCGGGTGGTCACCACCGTCGCGGCGTTCCTGCTGGTGACGGCCCTGTTCGGGGCGCTGCGCTCTCCGTGGGCGCTCGCCGCGCTGCCGGCGACGGCGCTGCTCGGCCTGGCGGTCGCCGCGCCGACCTTCGCGTACGCGTCGGTGGTCTCCGTCGACAGTTGGCTCGCGATGCTGCTCCGCTTCGCGGTGATCCCGATGACGCTCTTCGCCGGCGTCTTCTTTCCCGTCGAGTCGCTGCCCCTGGCGCTGCGCTGGCTGGCGTACGCGACCCCGCTCTGGCACGGCGTCGACCTGTGCCGGGCGGCGGCGCTCGGCGTCGCTCCGCAGTGGTCGGTCGCCGGTCACCTGCTCTACCTCGCGGCCTGGGCGGTCGGCGGCTGGCTGCTGGCCCGGCGCGCGTTCCGTCGCAGGCTGGTCGTCTAGGAGGAGTCGCAGTGGTCGCTCTCGTCCTGCCCCGGCTGGCCGCCGCGTCCCGCCGGTCGGTCTCCGTGGCCGAGCGCAACGTCGCGGCCCTGAAGGCCGTCTACTGGCTGCTGCTCGTCTCCGGGTTCGTGGAGCCGCTGCTCTACCTGCTCTCCATCGGTGTCGGGGTCGGCACGCTGGTCGGCGACCTCACGCTGCCCGGCGGCGAGGTCGTCACCTACGCGGCGTTCGTCGCGCCGGCCATGCTCGCGTCGTCGGCCATGTCCGGCGCGCTGTCGGAGACGACCTTCAACTTCTTCGGCAAGATGAAGCAGATGAAGCTGTACGACGGGGTGATCGCCACCCCGGTGCAGCCGTTCGAGATCGCGCTGGGGGAGTTGCTCTGGGCGATGCTGCGCGGCAGCGCGTACTCGGCCGCCTTCCTGGTGGTGATGGTGGTGATGGAGTTGACCACCGCGGCACGGGCGCTGGTCGCCTTCCCGGCGGCCGTGCTGGTCGGCTTCGCCTTCGGCGCGCTGGGCATGGCGATCACCACCTTCATGCGCAGCTGGCACGACTTCGACCTGATGTCGGCGGCCCAGTTCACCCTCTTCCTCTTCTCCGGCACGTTCGTCCCCGCCGAGGCCTACCCGGCCGCGCTGCGCTGGGCGGTGGAGGTGACGCCGCTCTACCGCGCGGTGCACCTCATCCGCGGCGTCTCGGTGGGCGCGGCCGGCTGGGAGTGGGTGCTCGACGTGCTCTACCTGGTCGCGGCGATGGTCCTGGGGCTGCTGGTCGCCTCGCGCCGGATGGGCAGGTTGCTCTACGGCTAGTGGTTAACGGTGGCCGCTGCCTGGGCATGTCGAGGGGGACTGACACCGACCACGAGGAGGGGCGATGGCCTCCGACGAGTCCTCCACCCGCAGCGGACGCGACCGCGACGATTCCGGGGCGGCCGGCCGGGTGGGCGACCGCCGGACGGGCCGCGCGGACCGGGGATCCGACCCCGTTCGTGCCGAGCGGCACCGCCCGGGTCGCGGCCCGGTCGGGCCCGACGAGGGTCCCGACAGCCCGACCGGGCTGCCGGGCGCCGGTTGGAAGGCCGCGCTGCGCCGCACGGTGCGGGAGTTCCAGGACGACAGCCTGACCGACTGGGCGGCGGCGCTGACGTACTACGGGGTGCTCTCCATCTTCCCCGGCCTGCTGGTGCTGGTCTCGATCCTCGGCCTGCTCGGCCCGCGGGCCACGGAGGGCGTCAAGGAGACGGTCAACGACGTCGTCCCGCAGGACAGCATCCGGCAGATCGTCGAGGGGGCGATCGACCAGGCGCAGCAGAGCGGCGGCTTCGCCGGCTTCGCCGCGATCCTCGGTCTGCTCGCCGCGTTCTGGTCGGCGTCGGGTTACGTCGCCGCATTCATGCGCGCCTCCAACACCATCTACGACGTGCCGGAGGGGCGGCCGATCTGGAAGACGCTGCCGATCCGCGTCGGGGTGACCGCGGTGATCGGCGTGATGCTGCTGGCCAGCGCGGTGATCGTGGTCTTCACCGGCGGCCTCGCCGAGCAGGTCGGGGAGGCGATCGGGCTGGGCTCCACGGCGGTGACCGTGTGGAACATCGCCAAGTGGCCGGTGCTGCTGCTCCTGGTGAGCCTGATGTTCGCGATCCTCTACTGGGCGTCGCCGAACGCGCGGCACGGCGGCTTCCGCTGGGTCAGCCCCGGAGGCGTGCTGGCGGTGGTCATCTGGTTGGTGATCTCGGGCCTGTTCGCCCTCTACGTCAGCAACTTCGGCTCGTACAACAAGACGTACGGGGCGCTCGCCGGTGTGATCGTCTTCCTGATCTGGCTGTGGCTGAGCAACATCGCGATCCTCCTCGGCGCGGAGTTCGACGCCGAGCTGGAGCGCAGCCGCGCCATCGAGGCGGGCCACTCCCCGGACGAGGAGCCGTACGTCGAGCTGCGCGACGACCGCAAGCTCAAGAAGAAGCGCAACGCCGCCAACCGCAGCTGACCGCGCGTCGCCCGTCCGCACCCGCCGCCGCCCCGCCACCGTCCCCGGTGGCGGGGCGGCGGCGTGCTCCCGCCAGCTCCGGGGCCCCGCGCTTTTCCTGATCCTTCCGATGCTTTTGTTCGATCGGACAAAAGTTCGCGTCAAATCGGCCGAAGCTCTGGACACGTGACACGGAACACTCCTACTGTGTCGGCACGACACCTCGGCATCACGTCGATGTGAACGAGCCCGCGAAGAGGTGAGTCCGGTGCGGACGGTCGACCCCCTGCACGTACGGCTGCTGCGGCTGCTCCGTGACGAGGGCGCGGTGTCCCGGGCCGAGCTGGGCGACCGGTTGCAGATGCCCCGTCCCCGGCTGCTGGCGGAGCTGGAACGGCTCGTCGCCCTCGGCTACGTCGCCGAGGCGGGGCTGGCGGCCTCCCGGGGCGGTCGCCGTTCAACCCTGGTCGAGCTGAGCCCGCGCCTGCGCTTCGCCGCCGTCGACCTCGGCGCCAGCTCCATCGACGTCGAGGTGGTCAACGGCCGGCTGGAGCCGGTCGCCGCGTACGCCGAGGCGGCCGACATCCGCACCGGCCCGAAGGTGATCCTCCAGCGGGTCAACGAGCTGCTGCACAAGGCCCGGGTGGACGGCGCCTACGAGCGGCTCGACGCCGTCGGCATCGGGGTGCCCGGCCCGGTCAGCTTCCGCGACGGCGTGCCGGTCTCCCCGCCGATCATGCCCGGGTGGGACCGGTTCCCGGTGCGCGAGCTGCTCACCCGCGAGCACGGCTGCCCGGCGGTGGTCGACAACGACGTCAACATCATGGCCATCGGAGAGCGGCACGGCGGGGTCGCCCACTCCGTGGACGACTTCCTCTTCGTGAAGATCGGCACCGGAATAGGGTGCGGGATCTACCTCAGCGGCGAGGTCTACCGGGGCACCGACGGCTGCGCCGGGGACATCGGCCACATCCAGGTCGACGCGCAGGGCCCGATGTGTTCCTGCGGCAACATCGGCTGCCTGGAGGCCCTGTTCAGTGGGGCCGCGCTGGCCAAGGACGCGACCGCCGCCGCGCGCAGCGGGGTGTCGCCGGCGCTGGCCGAACGGCTCGCCGCACGCGGCGCGGTGACCGCGCTGGACGTCGCCGGGGGCGCCGTCGAGGGGGACGTGACGTGCATCCAGCTGATCCGCGACGGGGGTCGGCGGGTGGGTGGGGTCCTGGCCGGGCTGGTCAGCTTCACCAATCCGTCGATGATCGTGATCGGCGGCGGGCTCGCCCAGCTCGGGCACATCCTCCTCGCCGAGATCCGCAGCGTCGTCTACCGCCGGTCGCTGCCGCTGGCCACCGGCAACCTGCCCGTCGTCCTGTCCGAGCTGGGCCCGCGCGCCGGCGTCGCCGGTGCCGCCGTGCTGGCCAGCGACGTGGCCTTCGCGGAGGCATCATGAGTGAGCAACTGGTCGAGTCGCCCGCCGACGCCGTCGCGGGCGAGGTGGTGCTGCGCCTCACCGACGTGGTCAAGACCTTCCCGGGCGTACGGGCCCTGGGCGGGGTGCAGCTGGAGGTGCGCGCCGGCGAGGTGCACTGCCTGCTCGGGCAGAACGGCGCCGGCAAGTCCACCCTGATCAAGGTGCTGGCCGGGGTGCACCGGCCCGACTCGGGGCTCGTCGAGTGGCGGGGCGAGCCGACCACCTTCGCCAACCCGCAGGCCGCCATGCGCGCCGGCATCGCCACCATCTACCAGGAACTCGACCTGGTCGAGGACCTCTCGGTCGCGGAGAACGCCTTCCTCGGCCACGAGCCGCGCCGGCTCGGCTTCGTCCGGCGGGGCGCCATGGCCCGGCACACCCGGCAGATCCTCGGCCGGCTCGGCCACGCCGAGATCCCGCCCGGGCGGATGGTGCGCGCGTTGCCCGCCGCCGGCAAGCAGATCGTCAGCATGGCCCGCGCGCTCTCCCACGAGGCACGGCTGATCATCATGGACGAGCCGAGCGCCGTGCTGGCCCACGACGAGGTGGGCAACCTGTTCCGGATCATCCGGGAGCTGACCGCACAGGGCATCGCCGTCATCTACATCTCGCACCGGCTGGAGGAGATCCGCGAGATCGGCGACCGGGTCACCGTACTCAAGGACGGCCGGACCACCGCGGCGAACCTGTCGGCCCGCGACACCCCGACCCGCGACCTGGTCAGCCGCATGACCGGCCGCACCATCGAGTACGTCTTCCCGGACCGCCCGGCCGGCGTGGCCAGCGGCGCGGAGCTGCTCACGGTCGAGGGGCTGACCCGGGCCGGCGAGTTCGCCGACGTCTCGCTCGGCGTCCGGGCCGGCGAGATCGTCGGCATCGCCGGGCTGGTCGGCTCGGGTCGTTCCGAGCTGCTGGAGACCATCTACGGCGCGCGCCGTGCCGATGCCGGCTCGGTGCGGATGGCCGGCCGGGCGCTGCGCCCCGGCAGCGTCGGCGCGGCGGTGCGGGCCGGGATGGGGATGGCCCCCGAGGAGCGCAAGAGCCAGGCGCTGCTGCTGGGCGAGCCGATCTACCGCAACGTGACCCTGGCGACCTTCGCCCGCTACGCCCGCGCCGGGTTCACCGACGCCGGCCGGGAACGGGACGAGGCGGACCGGATCGCCGAGAGCCTGGAGCTGCGCCCCCGCGACGTACGCCGGCCGGTGCGCACCCTCTCCGGCGGCAACCAGCAGAAGGTGGTGGTCGGCCGCTGGCTGCTCGGCGACACCCGGCTGCTGCTGCTCGACGAGCCGACCCGGGGCGTCGACGTCGGCGCCCGGGCGGAGCTCTACCAGGTGATCCGGGGGCTGGCCGCACGCGGCGTCGGGGTGCTGCTGGTCTCCAGCGAGGTCCCCGAGGTGCTCGGCCTGGCCGACCGGGTGCTGGTGATGCGGGAGGGGCGGGTCGTCCACGAGGCCCCGGCCCGCGAACTCGACGAGAACACCGTGCTCGACCTCGTCATGGCGGGGTCCCTGATGGAAGGCGCACCGGCATGACCGAGGGTCCTACTCCCACCGTGGCGCCCCAGCGGGCGGCGCAGCTGCCGGCGCAGTCGCCGCCGGTGGACCCGGCGCAGACCGGGGCGGCCGTCGACAAGGTGGCGGCACCGGGCCGGATCTCCTGGTGGCGGGGGGACGGCGGCGAGGGCGCCCGCCGCAACCTCGGCCTGATCGGGGTGCTGGCGGTGCTCGTCGTGATCGGCGCCCTCACCCGCTCCGACCTCTACTCCAACCCGGACTGGGTGTGGGACAACGTCCTGAGCATCCTCAAGCTGGCGGCCGTGGTCGGCGTGGTCACCGTCGGCATGACCTTCGTGATCATCGGCGGCGGCATCGACCTCTCCGTCGGCGCGATCGTCGCGCTGGCCGGCGTCTGGTGCACCACGGTGGCCACCCAGAGCTACGGCGCCGGCGGCATGATCTTCAGCGCGCTCACCGTCGGGCTGGCGGTCGGCCTGGTCAACGGGCTGCTCATCTCGTACGGCCGGCTGGTGCCGTTCATCGCGACCCTCGCGATGCTGGTGGCGGCCCGGGGCCTGGCCGCCGAGATCTCCGACAAGCAGACCCAGGTGTCGGACAACGGCTTCATCAACGGCCTCGCCAGCAACAGCCTGCTGGGCATCCCGCTGCTGGTCTACATCCTCGCCGCCGTGGTGGCCGCCGGCTGGGTGCTGCTCAACCGCACCACCTTCGGCCGGCGTACGGTCGCCGTCGGCGGCAACCCGGAGGCCGCCCGGCTCGCCGGCATCAACGTCCGGCGGCACACCGTGCTGCTCTACGCGCTCTCCGGGCTCTGCTGCGGGATCGCCGCCATCATGCTCACCGCCCAGGCCAACTCGGCGCAGGCGGCGATGGCGAACCTCTACGAGCTGGACGCGATCGCCGCCGCGATCATCGGCGGCACGCTGCTCAGCGGCGGGCGGGGCACCATCATCGGCTCCCTGCTCGGCGTGGTCATCTTCGCCACCATCACCAACCTCTTCGCCATCAACGGCCTCTCCACGGAGGCCCAGAACATGGTCAAGGGCGGCATCATCGTCGCAGCCGTCCTGGTCCAGCAGGTCCAGTTCCGCAGCCTCACCCAGTTCCTGAGCCGCAACCGGCTCACCAGCACCTGACCCGCACCGCACCGACCGCGCGGCATCCGGGCCACCTGAGCGAGGGTGGCCGGGCACCGCACGCGCTCTTCCGTCCCGCACCGCGAGATTTCCTCCACCACCGTCAACCCAGGAGGTCGTCATGACCCAGCACAGTCGCGACATGTCGCGCCGCCGGCTGCTCTTCGGCGGGGCCGCCGTCGGCGCCGGCGTGCTGCTCGCCGGCTGCACCAGCAACGAGACCAAGCCGACCGAGGCGCAGACCAAGGCGGCGGCCGCGCCGGGCGGCAACAATGAGCCCGGCAAACGGGTCGTCATCGGCTTCTCCGCGCCGGCCGCCGACCACGGCTGGATCGCCGCCATCACCAACAACGCCAAGGCGCAGGCCGGGGCGTACTCCGACGTGGAGTTCAAGTCGGTCGAGGCCGGCGCGGACGCGGCGGCCCAGCGGGCGGCGCTGTCCACGCTGATCTCGCAGAAGCCGGACGTGATCGTGCTGCTGCCGCACGACGGCAAGGAGCTCAACGCGTTCGGGCTGGAGGCGATGAAGGCCGGCGTCCCGGTGGTCAACCTGGACCGGGCGTTCCCCGACGCGCGGGCCTACCGGCTCCAGATCAAGGGTGACAACTACGGCATGGGCGTGGCCGCCGCCACCTACATGATCGAGCAGTTCAAGGCCAAGGGCGTCAGCAACCCGGTGATCGGCGAGATCGCCGGCATGGACGAGCTGGAGCTGACCCAGGAGCGGTCGAAGGGCTTCGTCGACACCCTGACGGCGAGCGGCTTCAAGGTCGCCAACCGCCGGGCGGCCCGGTTCACGGCCGACTCGGGGCAGCAGGAGGCGGCGCAGCTGCTCCAGGCCCTGCCGAAGATCGACGCGCTCTGGAACCACGACGACGACCAGGGCATCGGCGTGCTGGCCGCGGTCAACCAGAGCGGCCGCAAGGAGTTCTTCATGGTCGGGGGCGCCGGCTCGAAGAAGGCGATGGAGGACATCCAGGCGGACAACACGGTGCTGAAGGCGACGGTGACCTACAGCCCCTCGATGGCCTCCTCGGCCATCTCCCTGGCCCGGCTGATCGGCCAGGGCAAGGGCATGTCCGACCTGGTGGAACTCCAGGTGCCCAAGGAGATCATCCTCGCCTCCGAGACGATCACCAAGGAGAACGCGGGCAGCTACCTCAAGCTCGGGTTCTGATACACGGGGGGAGACCCACCTTGTCCACGACAGACAGAGAACTGCGGGTCGGCATGGTCGGCTACGCGTTCATGGGCGCCGCGCACTCGCAGGCGTGGCGCACCGTGAACCGGGTGTTCGACCTGCCGGCGCGGGCCCGGATGTCGCTGATCTGCGGCCGGGACGCCGGGAAGGTGGCCGACGCCGCCGACCGGCTCGGCTGGGACGCGCACACGACCGACTGGCGCGACCTGATCGCCCGGGACGACATCGACGTGGTCGACGTCTGCACGCCCGGGGACAGCCACGCCGAGATCGCCCTCGCCGCGCTGGCCGCCGGCAAGCACGTGCTGTGCGAGAAGCCGTTGGCCAACACGGTCTCCGAGGCCCGGGCGATGGCCGCCGCGGCGGTCACCGCGCAGGCCGCCGGGGTGCGGTCGATGTGCGGGTTCAACTACCGGCGGGTGCCGGCGGTCGCGATGATGCGCCAGCTCGTCGCCGACGGGCGGCTCGGGGTGATCCGGCACGTCCGGGCGACGTACCTGCAGGACTGGATCGTGGACCCGCAGTTCCCCCTGGTGTGGCGGTTGCAGCGGGACAAGGCCGGCTCCGGCGCGCTCGGCGACATCGGCGCGCACATCATCGACCTGACCCAGTACGTCACCGGCCGGCGGATCACCGGGGTCAGCGCGGTCACCGAGACGTTCGTCAAGGAGCGGCCGCTGCCGGCCGGGTCGAGCGGGCTGGCGGCGACGGTGGACGGGGCGACGGCCGACGGCAACGGTGCCGACGGCCACCGCCCGGCCACCGGGGCGGTCACCGTCGACGACGCGGCGGTCTTCGTGGCCCGCCTCGACGGCGGTGTGCTGGCCACGTACGAGGCGAGCCGCTTCGCCACGGGACGCAAGAACGCCCTCCGGGTGGAGATCAACGGCTCGCTGGGCACGGTGGCCTTCGACCTGGAGCGCCTCAACGAGCTGGAGTTCTACGACGCGACGCGACCCGCCGCCGAGCAGGGTTTCAGCCGCATCCTGGTGACCGAGGGGGAGCACCCGTACATGTCCGCGTGGTGGCCGCCCGGCCACCTCATCGGCTACGAGCACTCCTTCACCCACCAGGCGCGGGACTTCGTCGAGGCGGTCGCCACCGGAGTCGACCCGGCGCCCTCCTTCGTCGACGGGTTGCAGGTCCAGCTGGTGCTGGACGCGGTGACCCGGTCGGCGGAGCTCGGCTCCTCGTGGACCGAGGTGGAGCCGGCCCTGGCCACGGTCGCCGCCTGAGCCGACTCCGGCGCCGACCGGCGAGGGACCGGCCGCGGTTGCGCCCCGCGGCCGGGACGAGGTCGGAGCCGGAGGACGTGCGGCCGGGCCGGCGTGGCCCGGTGACGCACGAGCAGAACGGTCGTCCGGTGCGGCCGGACCGGGATTCCCCGGTCGCACCGGAGGACCGTCACCACCCGGCGACCGTTGCCGGGGCCGTGTCACCCCCACGACGTCCGGTCGGCGCGCGCCGTCGTCCCGACCGGCGGATGCGGGGGAGGCAGGGACGGGACGCCGACCGGCCCTGCCTGCCAGCCCCGTCCGTCCGTGTCCGCGCCGGGAACCGGACCGGGGTCGTCGCCGCCGACGTCGACACCGGACCGGTGGGCTCCTCCCGGGGCGGCCGGCGGACGGGGCCCATCCGCATAGATGCGTATCTTTCTGAACAAACTTCTGATATCTATATACCTCAATGCACGGCTGGTTCCTCCTGATCGGGAAGGAGCACCATGCGTACGGGTGTCTGGCTGGTGGGAGCACGCGGCTCGGTCGCGACCACCAGCATCGTGGGGGCGCTCGCCCTGCGGTCCGGGCTCACCGGCCCGACCGGCTGCGTCACCGAGCTGCCCGACCTGCGCGGGCCCGCCCTGCCGGCCTTCACCGACCTGGTCCTCGGCGGGCACGACGTCGTCACCACTCCGCTGGCGAAGCGGGCCGAGACCCTGGCCGCCGCCGGCGTGCTGCCCGGCCGGCTGGTCGCCGCCCTCCCCGACGAGCTGGCCGCCGTCGAACGCGAGCTGCGTCCGGCCCCCGCCGGCGGCAGCCAGGCGGACCGGGCCGCCGCGACCGTACGCGACCTCACCGACTTCCGCCGCCGGCACGGGCTGGACCGGGTGGTGGTGGTCAACGTCTCGGCCACCGAACCCGCCGCCCGCCCGCACCCGGGCCACGCCGACCCGGGCGCGCTGGCCGCCGCGCTCGCCGGCCCCGACGAGGTGCTGCCACCCAGCTCCCTCTACGCGTACGCGGCGGTGCGGGCGGGCTGCCCGTACGTCGACTTCACCCCGTCCACCGGGCTGCGGCTGCCGGCCCTGGTGGCGCTGGCCGCCGAGCGCGGGATCCCGTACGCCGGGCACGACGGCAAGACGGGGGAGACGCTGGTCAAGTCCGTGCTCGCGCCGATGTTCGCGATGCGGCACCTGGCGGTGCGCTCCTGGTCCGGGGTCAACCTGCTCGGCGGCGGCGACGGCGCCACCCTCGCCGACCCGGCGGCCAACGCGGCCAAGGTGGAGAGCAAGCAGCGCGTGCTCGGCGAGACCCTCGGCCACCTGCCGCAGGGCGGCACCCGCATCGAGTACGTCGAGGCGCTGGGCGACTTCAAGACCGCCTGGGACCTGATCACGTTCGCCGGGTTCCTCGGCACCGGGATGCGGATGGAGTTCACCTGGCACGGCTGCGACTCCGCCCTGGCCGCGCCCCTCGTGCTCGACCTGGCCCGGCTCACCGCCGCCGCGCACGCCGCCGGCCACGCCGGCCCCCTGACCGACCTCGCCTTCTTCTTCAAGGACCCGCTCGGCACGCCCACCCACTCGCTGGCCGACCAGTGGACCCGACTGTGCGGCTTCGCCCACCGGCTGCACGCGGGAGGCACCGATGCCGCGCCTCGCTGACCTCGCCGAACTGGTCCGGGCGCCGGCCGCGCTCTCGGTGCCCGGGGACGTCGTCGCCGGGGCGGCGGCCGCCGGCACGCTCGGGCGGCGTACGCCCGCGCTGGCCGCCGCGTCCGTCCTGCTCTACTGGGCGGGGATGGCCGCCAACGACTGGGCCGACCGCCGGCTGGACGCCGTCGAACGCCCCGAGCGGCCCATCCCCAGCGGCCGGGTGGCCCCCGGGGCCGCGCTCGGCCTCGCCGCCGGGCTCACCGCCGCCGGGGTCGCGCTGGCCACCGCCGCCGGGGGCCGGCGCGCCGCGACGGTCGCGGTCCCGCTCGCCGCCGCCGTCTGGGGGTACGACCTGGCGGCGAAGTCGACGGCCGCCGGGCCGGCCGTGATGGCCGCCTGCCGAGGGCTGGACGTGCTGCTCGGCGCGACGGGTGGACGGGCGCTGCGGGCGGTGCCGGCGGCGGTCACCGTGGCCGCGCACACGTGGACGGTCACCGCGCTCTCCCGCCGCGAGGTCACCGGCGCCGACGCCGCGCTGCCGCTGCGTACCCTCGCCGGCACCGCCCTGGTCGCGGCGGGCGCCGTCGTCCGACCCCGCCCCGACCGGGCCGCGCTGCCGGCGCTGCTGGCCGGCTGGTACGCGGCCCGCTACGGCGCGGCCCAGGCCCGGGCGGTAGCCGACCCCCGCG
>NZ_WAAS01000177.1:0-13635 GCF_008806585.1 Micromonospora sp. AMSO12t | reverse complement strand
CCGCCGTGCCCGGCTCCGGGCGGTCAGGCTTGATCCCTGCGCCGGGCACGGCGGGCCACACCCCGTCGGTTCCTACTCTCGCGTCCGTCCGTCGGGCTCCTGCCGGAGACCTTGGCAAGAAACCGCCCCTACAGGGGCCGTCTTCTACCAAGATCTCCACCGGCCACCCTGCCGGACGCCGACCCCGAACCGGACATTGCCCCCGAACACGTGATCAGGACGCCATGGACCTTAAAGCGGCCGGATGACGTCCATGGCGTCCTGATCACCTCGCGCTCGCACCTCGCGCTCGCGCTTGTTGGGGTCCCGGCATACGAGGCACAGGTCACCCCGGGATGACCGTCCGGCTCGGGGGCGGACGTCCGGGGTCGGGGGCGATGTCCGTCCTGATCACGTCGGCTGAGCGCGTGGGCGGCGGTGCGTGGACGGTCGCGGGAGCGGGGCGGGCTCGTACGTGACGCTGCGGGACGCTTGCGACGATGACAGGCATGGAGATCTGGAACAACCCGTCGTGCTCGAAGTGCGCCGCCGCCCGTACCGCGCTCGACGAGGCTGGAGTCGGCTACGCGCTGCGCCCGTACCTGGACCGGCCGCCGAGCGCGGCGGAGCTGGCCGAGGTGCTGCGCCGGCTCGACGCGCGCCCCTGGGACGTCTGCCGTACCCAGGAGCCTGCCGCGGTGGCCCTCGGCATGGCCGACTGGCCCAGGGACGAGGCGGCCGAGCCGCGCTGGATCGAGGCGATGGTGGCCGCCCCCGAGCTGATCCAGCGACCCCTGCTGCTGCTCGACGACGGGAGCGCGCTCGTGGGCCGTACCGCCGGGGCGCTGGCGGAGGCGCTGCGCCGCACCGCCGCGACGCCTGGCACCGGCGCGCAGCCGGGCCTCGTGACGCCGGGCAGCGCCGTGACGCCGGGCAGTGCCGCGACGCTGCCGGGCGCCGCGACGCCGGGCAGTGCCGCGACGCTGCCGGGCGGCGTGACGCCGGGCAGCGCCGCGACGCCGGGCAGCGCCGCGACGCCGGGCAGCGGGGCGGAGCCCGGCCCTGGGGCGATCGCGCCAGCGGATCCGCCGCACCTGGTCGGGTAGCGCGTTTCCGGGCGGGTGCGGCGGGAATGCGCCGCTCGCGGGCGAACGACCGGACGCCGCAGAGGAGGGGTCGGATGCCGCACCAGGGCCTGTCCACCGCCGCGAAGCGGCTCACCCCCGTCGCCGGCGCGCCCCTCTGGTGCGACGCGCGGGAGTTCGGGCTGCGCGGCGACGGCGTGACGAACGACCAGCCGGCGCTGTCGGCCCTGGTCGACCGCCTCGGCGAGGGCTACGCCGCCGACGGTCGGGCCCGGGTCATCCACTGCCCGCCGGGGATCTACTCGATCCGGGACGCCGGGACGGTCTGGCGCAGCGGGGTGTCGCTGATCGGCGCGGGCCCGGGGGCGACGCGGTTCCTGCTCAGCAACGAGGGGAACCGGGCGGACCCCACGCCGTTGGCCTTCTGGACCACGGTGCAGCACGGCGCGAGCCGCGACCGGCACATCGCCGACTGCACCTTCGCGGACTTCGAGATCGACGGCTCCGGCGTGGCGATGGTCGAGTACAACTATCTCGCCAAGGGGCTCGGCCTCCAGTACGTGGTGCGTGGCGTCTTCCGCAACCTGTACATCCACCACACCGGCGCCACCGGGCTCGGCTGCGACTTCCTCCAGGACAGCCTGATCGACGGCGTGGTCGTGGTCGGTTGCGGCCGGCTGGACAACGGCGAGGAGATGGGCGGCGCGGGCATCGGCGTCGGCATCGGCGGTTGGGGCGACGTGGAGCGCCTCACGATCGCCAACTGCACCGCCGTCGGCAACGGCACCAACGGGATCTTCCTCGAACTTCAGAAGGACTACTGGACGCCGCCGCGCGGCTATCGCATCATCGGCTGCCACAGCCAGGCGAACCGCTTCGGCATCTCCGACTGGGGCGCCGACGGCCTGATCGTCTCCGCCTGCACGCTGACCGGCAACCTGGAGGCGGGCTTCGACGTCTCCGGCAACGGCACGGCCGGCGTGTCCGGTCGGGGCGGCATCATCAGCGACTGCGTCGTGGACCGCAACGTCCGCGACGGGATCAGCATGGGCAACACGCCCGGCCCGTACACCGTGCGCGGGAACCGGATCAGCGCCAACGGCGAGTACGGCTACCACGAGCACGACCTGGGGCACGGCTACCAGGGCGCGGCGGCGGGCGTGGTCGTCGACGGCAACGAGTTCTGGGACAACGGCCTGGACGCGATCCGGATCGACCGGCCGATGACCGACGCCGTCGTGGTGAACAACCGGATCCGCAACAACGGCCGCCGCTGCGCCCCGGCTGCCACCGGCGCGGGCGAGTCGGTGCGCTACCACCACCGCTCCGTCACCGACCTGTCGGCGCACTGGCCGCACGACGGGCACCGGGGCAAGGTGGTGCGGGCCGGGTCACGCATGGCGGTCGTGGTGTCCAACACCGACACCGACCTCACCCTCGCCGAGGTGCGGGCGGATTCTCCCACCGGCTGGAACGAGGACACGCCGCCGCCCGGGACGGCGTACGAACTGCCGGCGGCCCCGCCGATCCGGGCCGGCATCACCGTCAACGCGCCGTTCGACTCCGCCACGGTGCGCGGCAACCGGATCTGGGACCACCGCGACGAGCAGACCCAGAGCTACGGGCTCTGGATCACCCCGGCGGGCAGCTGCGTGTCCTGCCGGATCGAGGACAACGACCTCGCCGGAAACGCCGTCGGGGCGGTGCGGCTCGACACCCCGCCGGTCGGCGGGCGCTGGGACCGCAACCACCACGAGGTGGACTGACGCCGGAGGCTCAGCGCGCGTCGTCGGCGGGGGCCGTCGCCTCCGCGTGCCGGTCACGCAGCCGGGCCCGGATCTCCTCCGGGGTGTACGCCCGCCGCCGCCGTTCCGCCCGGGCGATGACCACGCCCGACGCCGCGACGCCGGCCAGGCCGGCCAGCCCGAGGACCTTCCACCACCGCATCCGTTGCCGCATCGGCCTAGGGTAGACCCCCATGAGCATCAGCCTGGACGAGGCCGTGGACCTGACCCGTACCGGCGACGTGTGGGTGTTCCGGGGCCGCAGCGTGCCGGACCGGGCCATCCAGTTGACCACCAACAGCCCGGTCAACCACGTCGGCATGGCGGTCGTGCTGGACGACATGCCGCCCCTGATGTGGCACGCCGAGCTGGGCAGGTCGCTGCCGGACATGTGGACGGGCACCCACCAGCGCGGCGTGCAGCTGCACGACCTGCGCGACGCGGTCTGCGTCTGGGCCAACCGGTACGGCCAGCGGGCCTGGCTGCGCCAGCTCGACCCGCCGGCGGACGCGGAGATGGAGAAGGCGGTGCTGCGCACCGTCGCGCGCCTGGACGGCACCCCGTTCCCGTCCACCGCCCAGCTCGCCTGGCGCTGGTTGCGGGGCCGGGTCCCGGCGGTGCGGCTGCCGGCGCTGCCCGGCCGGGCGGGGGGCCGCGAGGCCGCGCCAGCGCCCGACCCGACCGGGGCGACCGCGCCCGACCGCACCGGGGCGACCGCGCCCGACCGCAGCGGGGTGACCGCGCCCAACCCGACCGGGGCGACCGCGCCCGACCGCGCCGGGATCGCCGTGCGCGACCGTGCACTGGAGACGGCCTACTGCGCGGAGGTGGTCGCGGTGACCTACGAGGCGATGGGACTGCTGCCCGCCGGGCGGCGTCCCAACTGGTACGACCCGGGCCGGTTCTGGAGCGGCGACGACCTCGGTCTCGCGGGCGGCGCCCGGCTCGGGGCGGAGATCGAGGTGCGCATCCCGCCGCGCTGAGGTTTGGCCCGCCGTCCGGCCGGCAATTGCTGTCCCTGTGAGAGCCCCCACCGATCTGGACACGCTGACCGACTTCTTCGACCGGTACGGCGTGGCGCTGACCACCGGCGACGTGCCCGCCATCGCCGGTTGTTACGCCCTGCCCGGGATGGTGGTGGCCGACACGTACAGCTTCTCGTTCACCTCGCCGGCGGCGGTGGCACTGTCCTTCGTGGGCGCGGCCCCCGACTACCAGGAGCGCGAGCTGGTCGCGGCGCACGCGACCATCGAGGACGTGCTTCCGATGTCGGCGCTGCTGACCATGGTCGCTGTGGAGTGGGAGTTCCTGGACAGCCGGGGCCGGGCGGTCCCCGGCGAGCGCTACCGCTACCTGCTGCGCTCCACCGACGACGGCCCGCTCATCTGCACGGTGCTGCGGACCGCCTGACCGCCGGCCGGACCCGCGGCACCCTCCGCCGGCGGCGGCCCCGCCCACGCGGCGCCGTACGCGCCGCACGCACACGGTCGCACCATGTCGCCACGGACCGCTACGCTGCCCCGGAGGACCGCGGGAGGAGAAGCATGTCCGGCACGCGCCGAACATCGAGCAAGTCCTACGGCACGACCGCCATCGCGTCCTCGCCGTGGATCGTGGTGTCCGTCGGCGTCGCGGTGATGGTGGTCCTGCTGGCCATCGCGCTCGGCGCCTACCGGGGGCGCGGCCCCGCGTTCGACGCGCAGCCCGCCCCGCCGCTGCCGACCGTCGGCCTGGCCGACCCGGAGCCGTCGGCGGCCAGCCCGACGGTCACGCGCTCGCCGCGGGCGACGGCCACGCAGTCCGGCCGCTCCACCACCCGGCCCGCCCCGATACGGTCCACGCCCGCCCGCAGCAGCGCCCCGCCGTCGCCGACCCCCAGCGGGAGCGAGGAGACGGCGCTGGTCGCGCCGCCACCGTCGGTGTCCCCGCTGACCGGCCGGTACCGGGTGGTCGAGTCGCACGCGGACGGGTTCGTCGGGGAGGTGCTGGTCGGCAACACCTCGTCCGCCGGCCGGGAGTGGACGACGCGGCTGACCTTCCCGGGAGCGCGGCTGGGCAGCGCGTGGATCGAGGGCGCGCCACAGGGGACGGCACAGCGGATCGACGACGGCTTCACCTACCGCAGCGGCGGCGACCTGCCCGGCGGCGCGTCGGTCACGCTGCGCTTCTACGTCCAGGGCACGCAGAGCCGCCCGACGAGCTGCACGGTCGACGGCGTCTCCTGCCGCCTCTGATCGACGCCACGCCGTCGGCCACCCAGGGAGCCGCCATGGCGCTCACCCTCCGCCCGCTCACGCTCGACGACACCGACGCCGTGCACGACTGGGCGCGCCTGCCCGAGTCGTGCCGCTACCAGGCGTGGGGGCCCAACACCCACGAGCAGACGCAGGCGTACGTGCGGGCCGCCGTGGTTGCGTCCCCGGACCGGCTGGTGTTCGGGGTGCTCGTCGACGGCGAGGTCGTGGGCAGCGCCGAGCTGAAGCTGCACGGCCCGAGCACCGGCGAGATCGCGTACGCGGTCCATCCACGGCGGTGGGGGCAGGGCATCGCCACGGCCACGGCGCGGGAACTGTTGCGACTGGGCTTCGACCGGCACGGGCGGCACCGCATCTTCGCCACGTGCGACCCGCGCAACCTCGCCTCGGCGGCGGTGCTGCGCAGGATCGGCATGCGGTACGAGGGCCGGATGCGTGGCACCGCCCTCATCCGCGACGGCTGGCGCGACTCGGACCTGTACGCCGTCCTCGCCGACGACTGATCCCCGGGCACAGGGTCGCCGCGGAGGGTCGTCCTTGCAAGCGGGCTGTCGTGTTACGACTTTGTTTGCAAGGTATTGCAGAACGTTTCGGCAAGAGCTAGCGTGCGGGCCAGCCAGCGACCAGAGGAAGGCGTCGATGAAACCCCCGCCGATACCGCGCAAGGCCCTGCTCGCCCTCGTCTCCCTGCTCACCCTCGCCCTCGTCGGCACCCCGCTGGCCGTGCGCCAGATGGGCGTCGACGCCCCCGACGACACCGGCCCGCTGGTCACCACCGGCGCCGCGCAGTGGCGCACCGAACCCTCGGCGGAGGCGCTGCTCGCCGCCGGCAGCCGCCAGGCCCGCGCCGAACAGTTCTACTTCGTCCTGCCGGACCGGTTCGCCAACGGCGACCGGCGCAACGACGCCGGGGGCCTCACCGGGGGCCGCCTCTCCACCGGCCTCGACCCGAAGGACAAGGGCTTCTACCACGGCGGCGACCTCAAGGGCGTCATGGACCGGCTCGACTACATCGAGGGGCTCGGCACCACGGCCATCTGGCTCGCGCCCATCTTCAAGAACCGCCCGGTGCAGGGCTCCGGAGCCGATGCCTCTGCCGGATACCACGGCTACTGGATCACCGACTTCACCCAGGTCGACCCGCACTTCGGCACCAACGAGGACCTGAAGCGGCTGGTGGGGCTCGCCCACCGGCGGGGGATCAAGGTCTATCTCGACGTCATCGTCAACCACACCGCCGACGTCATCCAGTACGCCGAGGACCGGCGCACCTACGTGGACAAGGCCACCTCCCCGTACACCGACGCGCAGGGGCGTCCTTTCGAGGACCGCAACTACGCCGACGGCAGCCGGGGCTTCCCGAAGGTGGACAGCACGTCGTTCCCGTACACCCCGACGTTCGAGACCCCGGCCGACGCGAAGGTCAAGGTCCCGGCGTGGCTGAACGACCCGACCATGTACCACAACCGGGGCGACTCCACCTTCGCCGGGGAGAACAGCGAGTACGGCGACTTCTTCGGCCTCGACGACCTGTGGACCGAGCGTCCCGAGGTGGTGCGCGGCCTGACCAAGGTCTACTCCGACTGGATCGCCTCCACCGGCGTCGACGGCTTCCGGCTGGACACGGTGAAGCACGCCAACCTCGACTTCTGGCCGCAGTTCAGCCAGGGCGTCGAGCGCGCCGCCGCGCGCGTCGGCAAGAAGGACTTCTTCATGTTCGGCGAGGTCTACAGCGCCGACCCGGAGATCACCTCGACGTACGTGCGGCGCGGTGGCCTGCCGGCCACCCTCGACTTCGCCTTCCAGGAGGCGGCGCGCGGCTACACCGCCGGCGACGGCTCCGCGAAGGCGCTCGCCGACGTGTACGCCCGCGACGACCTCTACCGCGCCCGGGACACCGACGCGCGCCGGCTGACCACCTTCCTCGGCAACCACGACATGGGCCGGATCGGCTCGTTCATCGCCGGCGGCGGCACCGACCCGGCCACCCACCTGCGCCGCGACCGGCTCGCCCACGAGCTGATGTTCCTCACCCGCGGCCAGCCGGTCGTCTACTCCGGCGACGAGCAGGGCTTCACCGGGCCGGGCGGCGACAAGGACGCCCGGCAGGACATGTTCGCCTCGAAGACCCCCGACTACCTCGACGACGACCTGATCGGCACCGACCGCACCCACGCCAGCGACCAGTTCGACCGCGCCCACCCGCTCTACCGGGCCATCGCGGAGCTGGGCGCGTTGCGCCAGGCGCACCCGGCGCTGCGCGACGGCGTGCAGGTCGGCCGGTACGCCGCCGACGGCCCCGGCGTCTTCGCGTTCTCCCGGATCGACCCGAAGCAGCGCACCGAGTACGTCGTCGCGGTGAACAACGCCGCGACCGCGCAGACTGTCACCGTGGACACGTGGTCGGCCGGCGCCACCTTCACCGGCGTGTACGGCGCGTCGGCCGCCCCGGTCGCCGGCGCGGACGGCAGGCTCACGCTGACCGTGCCGCCGCTGTCGGCCGTGGTGCACCGCGCCGGCACGCCGATCGCGTCGCCCGACGCCGCGCCGAAGATCACGATCACCGCCCCGGCGCCCGGCGCGCCCGTCGCCACGAAGGCCGCCGTCACCGCCCAGGTCACCGGCGACCCGCTGGCCACCGTCACCGTCGCCGCCCGGGTCGCCGGCGGCAGGTGGACGCTGCTCGGCAGCGCCGAGACGGCCCCGTACACCGTGCACCACGACCTGACCGGGCTGGCCGGCGGCACGAAGGTCGAGTACAAGGCCGTCGTCCGCGACGGGAGGGGCCGCACCGCGACCGCCCGGTCCACCGCGACCGTGGGCACCCCGGCGCAGTCCGCCTCCCGCGACTGGGCCGTGGTGCACTACCAGCGCCCGGCCGGCGGCTACGACGACTGGGGCCTGTACGCCTGGGGCGACATCGACCCGGCGTACGCGACCGAGTGGCCCAAGGGGCAGCCGTTCGCCGGCGAGGACTCCTACGGCCGGTTCGCCTGGGTGAAGCTCAAGCCGGGCGCGAAGTCGGTCGGCTTCGTGGTGGTCGACAAGTCCGGGAAGAAGGACGTGGAACAGGATCGGACGATCGACGTGACGAAGGCCGGCGAGGTCTGGGTCAAGCAGGGCGACCCGGCGACCTACCCGAGCCGGCAGGCCGCCACCGGCGAACCCGACCCGCCGGTCGAGGACGGCACCGCCCTCATCCACTACCGCCGCGCCGACGGCAACTACGACGGCTGGGGCCTGCACCTGTGGGACGGCGCCGCCAACCCCACGGACTGGGCCACCCCGCTCGCCCCAGCCCGGATCGACGCCTTCGGCGCAGTCTTCCGGGTGCCGCTGGCCGCCAACGCCACCGGGCTGAGCTACATCATCCACCGCGGCGACGAGAAGGACCTGCCGACCGACCAGCGGCTCGACTTCGCCGACGCCGGACGCGAGGTGTGGCTGCTCGCCGGCACGCCCGGCCGGCTGCTGCCGTCCACCGCGTCCGCCGCCGGCCCGGACGTCGACATCACGAAGCAGAAGGCGCACTGGATCGACCGCTCGACCGTCGCCTGGCAGGCCGGGCCCACCGACGGCAGGACGTACGCCCTGGTCGCCGCCCCGGCCGGCGGGGTCACCGTCGCCGACGGCGAGCTGGTCGGGACGTACCGCACGATGCCGTTGACCGCCCAGCGCAACGGGCTCACCGAGGCCCAGCGCGCGGACTTCCCGCACCTGTGGGCGCACGGTGCCTTCACGCTCGACCGGCGGGACCTGGCGAAGGTCCCGGCGGCCCTGCGCGGGCAGCTCCTGGTGACCGAGCGGGACGCGGCGGGCACCCTGCTCGCCGCGACCGGCGTGCAGATCCCCGGCGTGCTCGACGACGTCTACGCCCGGGCCACCGACGCGCGGCTCGGGCCCACGTTCGCCGGCGGGGTGCCGACGCTGGCCGTCTGGGCGCCCACCGCCCGCACGGTCTCGCTCCAGCTCTTCGACTCGCCGACCGCGACGCCGCGGACCGTCGCGATGCGCCGCGACGACCGCACCGGCGTCTGGTCCGTGCGTGGCGCCCGCGACTGGACCGGCCGTTACTACCGGTACCAGGTCCAGGCGTGGCAGCCGGCGACGCAGAAGATGGTCGACGCCGCCGTGACCGACCCGTACTCGCTGGCGCTGGCGCCGGACTCCACGCACAGCCAGATCGTGGACCTCTCCGACCCGTCGCTCGCGCCGGCCGGATGGGCGTCGCTGCGCAAGCCGGCGGCGGTGCCGTCGACCAGGGTGCAGATCTCCGAGCTGTCGGTGCGGGACTTCTCCATCGCCGACGGCACCGTGCCGGCCGAGCAGCGGGGCACGTACCTCGCCTTCACCGACCCGGGCACCGCCGGCATGAAGCACCTGAAGGCGCTCGGCGACGCGGGGGTGACCCACCTGCACCTGCTGCCCGCGTTCGACTTCGCCACTATCCCCGAGCGACGGGCCGACCAGCGGCAGCCGGCCTGCGACCTGGCCGCGCTGCCGCCGGACTCCGAGCAGCAGCAGAAGTGCGTCGCGGCGGTCGCGGACACCGACGGCTACAACTGGGGGTACGACCCGCTGCACTACACCGTGCCGGAGGGCGGCTACGCCGTCGACCCGGCCGGGGCGAAGCGCACCACCGAGTTCCGGCGGATGGTGGCCGGCGTCAACGGCGCCGGGCTGCGCGTGGTGATGGACGTCGTCTACAACCACACCTCGGCGGCGGGCGCCGACCCGAAGTCGGTACTCGACCAGATCGTGCCCGGCTACTACCACCGGCTGCTGGACGACGGCGCCGTCGCCAACTCGACCTGCTGCGCCAACACCGCCCCCGAGCACGCCATGATGGGCAAGCTCGTCGTGGACTCGCTGGTCACCTGGGCCCGGGCGTACAAGGTGGACGGCTTCCGGTTCGACCTGATGGGCCACCACCCGAAGGCGAACATCCTGGCCGTACGCAAGGCGCTCGACGAGCTGACCGTCGGCCGCGACGGCGTGGACGGGAAGAAGATCCTGCTCTACGGCGAGGGCTGGAACTTCGGCGAGGTCGCCGACGACGCCCGGTTCACGCAGGCCACCCAGGCCAACATGGCAGGCACCGGGATCGGCACGTTCAACGACCGGCTGCGCGACGCCGTACGCGGCGGCGGGCCGTTCGACGCCAACCCGCGGGTGCAGGGCTTCGCCTCCGGCCTCTTCACCGACCCGAACGGCGACGACGTCAACGGGTCCACGGCCGAGCAGCGGGCCCGGCTGCTGCGCCAGCACGACCTGATCAAGGTGGGGCTCACCGGCAACCTGCGCGGCTACCGCTTCACCGACTCGTCGGGCCGGCAGGTTACCGGCGCGCAGGTCGACTACAACGGCTCGCCCGCCGGCTACACCGCCGCGCCGGGGGAGGCGGTCACCTACGTCGACGCGCACGACAACGAGATCCTGTACGACGCGCTGGCGTACAAGCTGCCGCGGGACACCTCGGCGGCGGACCGGGCCCGGATGCAGGTGCTGGCGCTGGGCACGGTGGTGATGGGCCAGGGGCCCGGGTTCGTCACCACGGGCACCGAGCGGCTGCGCTCGAAGTCGCTGGACCGCAACTCGTACAACTCGGGGGACTGGTTCAACCAGATCCGCTGGGACTGCGCCCAGGGCAACGGGTTCGGCGCCGGCCTGCCGCCCGAGCAGGACAACCGGGACAAGTGGCCGTACGCCAAGCCGCTGCTGGCCGATCCGGCGCTGGTGCCGGACTGCGCGGCGATCGACCTGGCCGACGCCCGCTACGCCGAGCTGCTGAGGGTCCGGGCCTCCTCGCCGGTCTTCGGGCTGACCACGGCGGAGCAGGTGCAGAAGCGGGTCGCCTTCCCGCTCTCCGGCGCGGGGGAGACCCCCGGCGTGCTCACCATGACGCTGGACGGTCGGGGCCTCGACGGGCGGTGGAAGTCGGTCACGGTGGTCTTCAACGCCACGCCGGAGACGGCGCGGCAGCGGCTGACCGGGCTGCGCGGGGCGGACGTGGCGCTGCACCCGGTGCTGCGGGCCTCGGCGGACGAGTCGCTGCGGACGGCCTCCTTCGACCGGGCCAGCGGCACGTTCACCGTGCCGGCCCGCAGCGTGGCGGTCTTCGTGCAGCAGTAGCCCGCGACGTGGACCGGCCCCCTTCCGCGACGCGGAAGGGGGCCGGTTCCTGTTCGGTGTCCGGAGCGGCCGGAGAGGCCGCCCGTCAGCCGAGGGCGATCAGCCGAAGCAGTTCTCCACGGGGGAAGGGCTGCCCAGGCAGTTCGTCGGCTTGTTGCCCTTGATCGCGGACTTGTCGTCCACGTTCACCTCGCCGCCGAAGTTGAACACCCCGCCCGGCCGGAACCTGGAGACGTTGTCCGCCACCTTCGTGTCGTGCAGGTTGACCCGGCCGAAGACGTTGAAGATGCCGCCGCCGATGCCGATCGGCCCGACGGCCTGGTTCCCGACGATCTCGCTGTCGCGGAACGTGACCTCGCTGGCGAGGTTGAACACGCCGCCGCCGAAGAAGGCGGCGAAGTTCTCCTTGACCTCGGTCTTCTCCGCCGTGACGTGGGCGCCGAAGGCCAGGGCCAGGCCGCCGCCGACACCGACGGTGGTGTTCTTGGCGATCGTCACCTTGTGCAGGTGCAGCTGGCTGTCGTCCGCCGCGGCGATGCCGCCGCCCGCGATCAGCGCGGTGTTGTCGAGGATCCTGGAGTACTTGATGGTGGTGTTGCCCTCGATGTCGAGCAGGCCACCGCCGAAGCCGATCGTGTGGTTGTTGCTGATGTCGGTCTTGTCGATCCAGACGGTTCCGCCGTCGACGTCGTCGCGGAAGATGCCCGGGGCGCCGTTGGCGATGCCGCCGCCGCCGATCCCGGCCTTGTTGTACTTGACGTGGGACTCCTCGACCTTGAGCACCCCGGCGTTCAGGATGCCGCCGCCGAAGAAGAAGGCGGTGTTGTCGGCGACCGTGGTGTGGCGCAGGCTGGTCTTGCCGAAGTTGGCGATGCCGCCGCCGCTGCCGCCGGCCTGGTTCTCGACGATGTGGCTCTTCTCGATGTCGGCGGAGCCGCCCGGCTGCACCAGGATGCCGCCGCCGTCGTTGGCCTCCGGCTCCTCCAGCACGGCGGCGCCGGCCTTGGCCGCCGCGGCCTTCGCCGCAGCAGCCTTCGCCGCCGCGGCACCCTTCGGCTCGGCCTGGAGCAACGGCAGGTACGGCTTGCCGGCCTTGGCCGCCTCGGTGGCCTCGACCGAGTTCGAGTAGCGCGACCACACCGTTTCCGCCGAGACCGGCTCGGCCAGCTTCCGCTCGAGGGTCTGGCCGTTCTTGATGGTCAGGCCCTTGAGGGTGAGGTGGCCGCCGCTGCCGACGTTGAAGATGCGGAACTGCTCGGCGGTGGCGTCCCGCACGATCTTGGTGTCGTGGCCCTTGAGCGTGATGGGCTGCTCGATCACCGGCAGGCCGTTGCCGTAGTAGTCGTGCCGGGTCAAGGTGTACGTGCAGTCCTTGGCCAGCTCGAACACGCCGCCGTGGTTGGCGTTGGCGTGCACGATCGCCTGGATCAGCTTGTCGGAGTCGCAGGGCACCTCCTTTCCGCGATCCTTGTGGTCCCGGTCCTTGTGGTCCCGGTCCCGGCCTTCTCCGCCTTCGCGGCCCTCCTCGCCCTCGCGGCCTTCCTTCTCGCGGTCCGCGTCCTGGTCGCCGTCCATGCTGACCTGGGCGGTGGCCCACTTCAGGCCGTCCGCACCTACCGCGCCGGCGCCGGTGGCCACGCCCACCGCGGCGAGGCTGACCACGCCGGTCAACCCGGCCACACCACTGGCGAGCCAGAGCTTGCGGCGACGCTTGGGCGCCGCCGGCCGCTCGGAGTCGTTGTTCGTTAGGTAGTTGGACATCGGAGCTCTCTGCCCTCTCCTCGTACCAGACAGGGTCGCAGCGCCACAGGCGAGCGTCCCCTGCTACAAATCGGTTGTAGCTCCCGAACTAGACAATATGAGAATCTTCCTCGCCTCGCGGGCATATGCGAAAGAAGCCCGCATTAGGTCCGGGGTGCCCCTGGCCGGTGCGGACGGTCCGTGCCGGCCGATCCGCCGCAGCGACGTCGGTAGGGGAGTCCGCAGGAGAACGGGTGCTCTCGGCGCGGAACGGCCCGTTCGGCGGAAGAACGGCCACGAGGGGCCGGGAGGTGAGAGGGCTCCTCCGGCCGCCGGGGCGGCTTGTGGAGGAGCCCTCTCTCTATGTGGTGTCGCTCTCGGATGTTCAGGCGAAGCAGCGGTCGGGGATGACCGTGCTGCCCTTGCAGTTCGTCGGCCGGTTGTCCTTCACGGCGGACTTCCGGTCGATCAGGACGCCGTCGTTGTTGGTGAAGATGCCACCCGGCGGCGCGGTGGCGACGTTGTGGACCACCTTCGTGCTGATCAGCCTCGTCCGGCCGAAGTCGTTCAGGATGCCGCCGCCCACCCCGTACTCGCCGACCGCCTGGTTGCCCAGCACCTCGCTGTCCCGCAGCGTGACGTCGCCCCCGTCGTTGTACA
>NZ_WAAS01000176.1:0-13939 GCF_008806585.1 Micromonospora sp. AMSO12t | reverse complement strand
GCCGGGCCCGGCGGTGGGCGGCGGGGGCGTCGAAGCGGCGACGGATCAGGCGGGGGAGAGCAGGCCGCGCGCCGCCTGGACCTGGTCGACGGCCCGGCGGAGCGCGGCCACGATCCGGTCCTCGCCGGCGGCGCCCAGCCGGGCCACCGGCACCGACAGGCTGATCGCGTCGGTGGCCGGCGCCGCCAGGGGTACGGCCGTCGCGAAGCAGACGATGCCTTCGGTGTTCTCCTCGCGGTCCACCGCGTAGCCGTGCTCCCGGACGGCGGCCAGCTCGGCGCGCAGCGCGTCGGGGTCGGTGACGGTGTGCGGGGTGAGCGCGGGCAGCGGCCAGGTCAGCAGCCCGTCGAGCGCGTCGTCCGGGCGCTCGGCGAGCAGCGCCTTGCCCAGGGCGGTGGCGTGGGCCGGCAGTTGCCGGCCGATCGCGCTGTAGAGCCGCAGCGGGTGCACCGACTCGCGCTTGGCGAGGTAGACGATGTGCGCGCCGTCCAGGCGTCCCAGGTGGACGGTCTCGCCGAACTGCCGCGACAGGTCGTCGAGCACCCCGCCGAGCAGGCCCACGGTGTCGTCGCTGGTGAGGTACGCGGCACCGACCTGGAGCGCGCGTACCCCGAGCCCGAAGCGGGTGCCGGTCGGGTCGCTCTCGACCCAGCCGCGCTGGGCCATGGTGCGCAGGATGCCGTGCAGGCTGCTCTTCGGGATGTCCAGCGCGCGGGCCAGGTCGACCAGCGAGCGCCGCTGCGGCGAGGCGGCCAGCGCCTCCAGCACCTCCAGCGTCCGGGTGGAGGACTTCACGGGCTGGAACCCGCCGGGCAGCGTCATGGGCGCCACTCTAGCGGGGTTGACAGGCCGGGCGGCAGCGCTAGGGTCACATATGTGACTGGCGTACAGAATGATGAACAGAGACCTGCGGTCGTGGCGACCGTCGGCGCGGCCCGGATCCTGCCGGTCGTCGTGCTCGACGACGCCCGCGACGCCGCCCCGTTGGCCGAGGCGCTGGTGCGCGGCGGGCTGCCCTGCGCCGAGGTGACCTTCCGCACCGACGCCGCGGCCGAGTCGATCCGCGTCATGTCCGAGCGGGGCGACCTGCTCGTCGGCGCCGGCACCGTGCTGACCCCGGCCCAGGTCGACCGGGCCGTCGAGGCGGGCGCCCGGTTCGTCGTCACCCCCGGGTTCTCCCCGGCGGTCGTCCGGCGCTGCCAGGAGGCGGGCGTGCCCGTCTTCCCCGGCGTCGCCACCGGCACCGAGATCCAGATGGCCCTCGACGCCGGGCTCGACACGGTCAAGTTCTTCCCCGCCGAGCAGCTCGGCGGCGTCGCGATGATCAAGGCGCTCGCCGCGCCGTACCGCTCGGTGCGGTTCGTCCCGACCGGCGGGGTCAACACCGCCAACCTCGCCGACTACCTGGCCCTGCCCGCCGTCCTGGCCGTCGGCGGCACCTGGATGGTCGCCCCCGACCTGATCGCCGCCGGGCGTTGGGACGAGGTCGCCGCCCGCACCGCCGCGGCCGTCGAGGCCGCCCGATCGACCGTGGAGGCCTGAGCCGTGCTGTCCATCCGTCCGGCCGGCGAGTGCCGGTACGACCTGGTCTCCCTCGGCGAGATCATGCTGCGGCTCGACCCGGGCGAGGGCCGGGTCCGCACGGCCCGCACCTTCCGGGCCTGGGAGGGCGGCGGCGAGTACAACGTGGCACGCGGCCTGCGCCGCTGCTTCGGGCTGCGGACCGCCGTGGTCACCGCGTTCGCCGACAACGAGGTGGGCCGGCTGCTGGAGGACCTCGTGCTCCAGGGCGGGGTGGACACCTCACTGGTGACCTGGCTGCCCTACGACGGGGTCGGCCGCGCCGTGCGCAACGGGCTCAACTTCACCGAGCGCGGCTTCGGCGTCCGGGGCGCCGTCGGCACCTCCGACCGTGGCCACAGCGCCGCCAGCCAGCTCCGGCCCGACCAGGTGGACTGGGACCACCTGTTCGGCACGCTGGGGGTGCGGTGGCTGCACACCGGCGGCATCTACGCCGCCCTCTCCGAGACCACCCCGGAGACGATGGAGGCGGCGATGGCCGCCGCGGCCCGGCACGGCACCGTCGTGTCGTACGACCTGAACTACCGGCCCAGCCTCTGGAAGGCGGTCGGCGGGCAGGCCCGCGCGCAGGAGGTCAACCGCCGGCTGGCCCGGTACGTCGACGTGATGATCGGCAACGAGGAGGACTTCACCGCCTCGTTGGGCTTCGAGGTGCCCGACACGGACGCGTCGCTGTCGGAGCTGGAGGTGGCCAACTTCCAGCGGATGATCGAGGCGGCCACCAAGGAGTACGACAACTTCAAGGTCGTCGCCACCACCCTGCGTACGGTGCGCACCGCCACCGTCAACGACTGGGGCGCGATCGCCTGGGCCGACGGGCGGTTCGTCGAGGCGACCCACCGGCCCGGCCTGGAGATCATGGACCGCGTCGGCGGGGGCGACAGCTTCGCCTCCGGCCTCATCTACGGGCTGCTGGAGAAGGGTGACCTGGCCACGGCCGTCGAGTACGGTGCGGCGCACGGCGCGCTGGCGATGACCACGCCCGGCGACACCTCGATGGCCAGCCTCCGGGAGGTCGAGGCGCTCGTCCGGGGCGCCGGCGCGCGCGTGCAGCGCTGACCCGCCGACGGCCGACCGGCCCGGGAGCGGCGCGGCTCCCGGGCCCCGGCGGCGGTCCGCAGTGCGCGACGCGGCCGGCCGACGGCCAGCACCCACGGCGGGGCCGTCACCGGCTGCCCGTCCCGCTCACTCCCCGGTGAAGTGCGGTTCGCGCCGGTCGAGGAAGGCCCGGACCGCCTCGTCGTGGTCCCGGGTCTGGTGCGCCAGCGCCTGCATGGCGGCGGAGAGCTCCAGCACGCTGTCGAGGCTCTGGTGCTGGGCCTCGCGCAGCAGCTTCTTGGCCATCCGTACGGCGTGCGGAGGGTTCGCGGCCACCCGGTCGGCCAGCCGGCGCGCCTCGGTGAGCAGTTCCTCGTGCGGCACGACCCGGGAGACCAGCCCCCACTCCAGGGCGGTGGCGGCGTCGACCCGGTCCCCGGTCAGCGTCATCTCGGCGGCCCGGGCGGCACCGACGGCACGGGGCAGCAGCCAGGCGCCGCCGTCGCCGGGGATGATGCCGAGCTTGACGAAGCTCTCCGCGAAGAACGCCCGCTCCGAGGCGATCCGCAGGTCGCACATGAGCGCCAGGTCGCAGCCGGCGCCGACGGCCGCTCCGTTCACCGCCGCGATCAGCGGCACGTCGCATGCGTACATCGCCCGGGGGATCCGCTGGATGCCGCGACGGTAGCCGTCGCGCAGCTCGTGCGGGGCGCCGCCGAAGAGGCCGACCCGGTCCGCCATGTCCTTGACGTTGCCGCCGGCGGAGAAGGCGCTGCCGGCGCCGGTGAGGATGACCGCCCGGACCGCCCGGTCGGCGTTGACCGCGTCGACCCGGGCCACCAACGCGTCGATCACGTCGTCGCCGGAGATGGGGTTGCGGGCCTCCGGCAGGTTGATCGTCCACGTCTCCACGGGACCGTCCCGCTCGACGAGAACCGGGTCGTCCACGCGTGTCTCCTCGGTGTGCCGCTGATCTGGTCTGCCCCGAAACCAACCACACGCCGGCCCGGCCGGCAAGGCGGGGTGCCCCGGACGGCTCTGCGCCACGGCGGGCGGACAGTCGCCGTCGGCGATGCGGGCGCCGGTCCTTCGACGTATTGAGATGCCCGTACCCGCAATGGCATGATCCTCGCTCCATACACGATCATGAGCGGGGCGGATCTCGACAGGTGTCAGCAACGGAGGAACCTCCCGCACGTCCGCTCCGTCTCGTCATCGCCGCGCACGCCGTGTCCACGTACGGCAGCTTCCTGAACATGGTGGCGCTGGGGCTGTTCACCCTGGAGATCACGGGCTCCGCCGTGTCCACCGGGATCTTCATGGCGGTCCGCCTGTGCGCCGGCGTCCTGATGGGGCTGGTCGCCGGTACGCTGGTCAGCCGGTACGCCCGGGCCAGGCTCATGATCGGCGGCGACCTGCTGTCGGCCGGTGCGCTGGTGCTGCTGGTCGCGATGCCGTCCGCCGCGCAGCCGACCATGCTGCACGCGCTGGCCGTGCTCCTCGGCGGGAGCCAGACGCTGTGGGTGGTCGCGCTGCGCAGCGGGTTGCCCGCGCTGGTCGGCCCGGACGACCTGGCCCGGGCCAACGCGAACCTGGTAGCGGCCCGCTCGGTGGCCATGCTGCTGGGCTTCGGCAGCGCGGGGATCCTCGTGACCCTGTTCGGCTACCACGCCGCGTTCCTGCTCGACGCCACCTCGTTCGTGGTGTCCGCACTGCTGCTCTCCGCGGTCCGCGCCTGGCGCGTGGTGGGCCGCCCCGCCGGGCCGCCCACCAAGGGCCCCCGCCGCGGGGCGGGGCTCCGGCGCCTCCTGCCCTCGGTCGCCCCCGTGATCCTGGCCATGATCGCGGTGCGGTCCGTCGACGCGTTCGGGTCCGCCTCCCACAACGTGGGCCTGCCGGTGTACGCGAACCTGGCCTGGCCCGACGCCCCCGCCGCGTTCGCCGCCCTGTTCACCACGCCCTGGGCGGTCGGCAGTCTCGTCGCCGGCCAGTGGTACGCCCGGCGGGCCGCCGGCACCTCCCGCCCGGGATCGCCGAGGGCCTTCGGCGTCGCCACCTGCACAATGTCGCTGCTGTTCGTGCTCGCCTTCGCGGGGCCCCCGATCTGGCTGGTGGCCGTCCTGGCGCTGGCCGCCGGCATGGCGGACGGCTACGCCGAGATCAGCTACACCACCCGGTTGCAGACCGTCGAGCCCTCCCGTCTGCCGCAACTCATGGGCCTGGCCAGCACCGCGCAGAACGCGGGGTTCGGCATCGGCATGATCGTCAGTGCCTTCGCGCTCGACCGCCTGACGCCCCTGTCGGTGGTCGCGCTGGCGCACGGCCTGGCGCTCGCCGCCGCCGGTGCCTTCCTCATCTCCCACGCCCGCACGCCGGCGCACCGTCCGCACCGACAGAGAACGCAAGAAGTCGAGGTAGCACCGTGAAGTCGACGTCCGCCGAACGCCCCGCCGCCGTCAGCCACGGCGGGGACCTGCCCGGCCCCGTCGACCATCCCCGGACCTTGGACGAGGCGCTGCTGCGGGCGGCCCGGAACCACCCGGACGCGGGCATCCGGATCGTGGGCCCCGACGGGCGCGAGAAGTTCCTCGACCACGGGCGGCTGCTCGCCGGGGCGCGCGCGGCGCTGCCCGGTCTGCGGGCCCACGGCCTGGATCGGGGGTCCCACGTCGTCCTGCGGATCACCTCGGGTGAGCAGTACTGGCCGACCTTCTTCGGCTGCGTCCTCGGCGGGATCGTGCCCCTCACCGTCGGCGCGCCCACCGGGTACGACGCGGACAACCCCACCGCCGCCGCCCTCGTGCACGCCTGGCGGGTGCTCGGGGAGCCCGTGGTGCTGGCCGGGCCGGAGGACCTGGACGTGCTGGCCCGGCTGCCGCTGCGGGACCGGGTGGTCGCGGTGCCGGAGCTGACCGCGACGAGCGCTCCCGACGGCCCCGCCCCTTCCGTACCGGATCCGGAGGCGACGGACACCGACCCCGGGTCGGTGGCGCTGCTGCAGCTCTCCTCGGGCAGCACCGGCCGGCCGAAGGTGATCCCGTTGACGCACCGAGGGCTCTCGGAATATGCCGTCGGGGCCCGGACGATGCTCGACATCGGCCCGCGGGACGTCCTGCTCAACTGGCTTCCCCTGGACCACGTCGCCGGCCTGCTGCTCTACCACCTGGGCGGCGTCTTCCTCGGCGCCACGTCCGTCCACGTCGCCACCGAATGGGTGCTCGACGATCCGCTGCGGTGGTTGGAGCTGATGCGGCGGCACCGGGTCACGCACAGCTGGGCGCCGAACTTCGGCCTGCGGCTGGTGGCCGACGCGGTCGCCCGGGCCCCCGGTGAACCGTGGGACCTCGGCGGCGTACGCCGCATGGTCTGCGGCGGGGAGCAGTGCCTGCCGGAGACCTTCGAGGCGTTCGTCGCCGCCACCGGGGTGCCGGCGGAGGCGATGACGCCGGCCTGGGGCATGTCGGAGACCAGCACGGGAATCACCTTCGCCTCCTTCGCCGAGCCCGGCACCCGCCTCCGGATCCGTACGGCGAGCCTGGGCGGCGACCTGGAGTACGCCGAGGACGACGACCCGGCCGACGTCACCGAGTTCCTCTCCGTCGGGCCGCCCGCGCCCGGTGCCACCCTGCGGATCGTCGACGCCGCCGGCGCGGTGCTTCCCGAGGGCCGCATCGGCCGGCTCCAGGTCTCGTCGGCGCGGGTCACGCCCGGGTACCTCGCCGACCCGGAGGCGACCCGCCTGGCCTTCCCCGACGGCGACGGCTGGCTGGAGACCGGCGACCTCGCCTTCATGCGGGACGGTCGGATCGCCATCACCGGCCGGGCGAAGGACATGATCATCCTCAACGGGCACAACCTGCCCTGCCACGAGGTCGAGCAGGTGGCGGGGGAGGTGGCCGGGGTACGGCGGGGCCTGGTGGCCGCCGTCGGCGTACCGGAGCCCCGCACCGGCACCGAGTCGCTGGTGATCTTCTACGTGCCCGACGACGACGCACCCGCGACGGGGGTGGCCGAGGCGGTGCGGGCGGCGGTGGCCCGACGCTGGCAGGTCGTACCCGAGCGGGTGCTGTCGCTCCCCGCGGAGCAGTTCCCGCGTACCACCGGGGGGAAGATCCGGCGCGCGGAGCTGGTCCGGCGCTGCCTGGCCGACCGGTCGCCGCACCGGCCGCACGACAGGCGGCGGGCGACCACCGACCCCACCGGGGCCACGGCGGCGCGCGCGGCCGGACCGGGCAGGGCGGAGGTACGCGCCCTGCTGACCGGCATCCTCGGCGACCTGACGGGTGGCCAGGTCGACCCGGCGCGTCCGTTCTACGAACTCGGCATCGGCTCGGTCGAGATCGTCCGTCTCCGGGCCCGCCTGGAGCGGGCACTGGAGCGCCCGGTCCCACAGCCGGTGCTCTTCGCCCACCCGACGGTCGACGCGCTCAGCGCGCACCTCGCCGCCCCGGCGACCACGCCCACGGCGGAGCCCGTCGGCGGGCCGGTACGGGACCGGCGGATCGCGGTGATCGGCATGGCGGTCCGGTTCCCCGGAGCGCGCACGGTCGACGAGTACTGGGCGAACCTGACCGCCGGGGTGGAGAGCGTGCGTGCCTTCACACCGGACGAACTCGTCGCGGCGGGAATCCCACGCGACACCGTCGACGCTCCCGACTTCGTGGCGGCCAGCGGGGTCCTCGACGACGACGTCGCCGGCTTCGACGCGGGCTTCTTCTCGATCAGCGCCCGGGAGGCGGAGCTGCTCGACCCGCAGCACCGGCTGTTCCTGGAGACCTGTCACCACGCGTTGGAGGATGCCGGGCACCCGGGCGACACGCGGGGGCTGCGGACCGGCCTCTACGCCGGCAGCGGAATGAACCTCTATCCGCACCACACCTATCTCCGCCAGCTCCGCCACCGGACGGGGCCCGCCGATCCGGCCGACTCGATCGGCGTCGCCCTCGGCAACCAGCCGGACTTCCTGGCCACCCGGGTGGCGTACCGGCTGGGGCTGACCGGGCCGGCGATCAACGTGCAGAACGCCTGCTCGACCTCGCTCGTGGCGGTGCATCTGGCGGTGCGGGCGCTGCTCGACGGCGAGGTCGACCAGGCGGTCGCGGGCGCCGTGGCCGTGCACGTGCCGCAGGTGACGGGTCACCGGCACACCCCGGGATCGATCCTGTCGGCGAGCGGTCGGTGCCGGCCCTTCGACGCCGACGCGGACGGAACGGTCGGCGGCAACGGCGTCGCCGCCGTGGTGCTGAAGCCGCTCGACCGGGCCCTCGCCGACGGCGACACCGTGCACGCCGTGATCATCGGCTCGGCCGTGAACAACGACGGCGCCGGCAAGGTGGGCTTCACGGCACCCGGGGTGGCCGGGCAGGTCGACGTCGCCCGGCGGGCGCTGGCCGCCGCGCGCGTCCCGGCGGAGTCGATCGGGTACGTCGAGGCACACGGTACGGGCACGGCCCTGGGCGACCCGGTGGAGCACCACGCCCTCGCCGAGGTGTACGCGGGCGGTCGACCGTTCCTCGGCTCGGTCAAGGCGAACGTCGGTCACCTGGACAGTTGCGCGGGCATGGCCGGCCTGATCAAGACGATCCTGACCGTGCGTTCCGGCCGGGTCGCCCCACAGATCAACTTCCGCCGGCCGAATCCGGCGATCGACCTCGCCGCCGGCCCCTTCACGGTGACCACCCGTGGCACGCGGTGGCCGGCGGACCTGCGGCCGCGCCGGGCGGCCGTCAGCGCGTTGGGGGTGGGCGGCACCAACGCCCACGTGATCGTCGAGGAGCCGCCCCCGGCGGACCGACGCCGGCCGGACGAGCCGCCGGCCCACCCCGCGCCGGGACTGCTGCCCCTGTCGGCGGCCGACCCGTCGGCGCTGGTGGAGCTGGCCGCCCGCCACCGCGACCTGCTCCGCGAGGACCCCGGGCCGGCGTTGGCCGACGTGGTCACCAGCGCCGGGCGGCGCAGACGCCACCTCCGGCACCGCCTGGTCGCGCTCGGCACCTCCGCCGCCGAGCTGGCCGACGGTCTCCACCGGTACGTCGAGGCGGGCGTGGCGGGAAACGTGCTGACCGGCCGGGCGGAGCCGGAGAGCGTCACTCCGGTCGCGCTGGCCTTTCCCGGGCAGGGCGACCGTCGCTGCGTCGTCCTCGATCTCGCCGAGCGGTTCCCGGTCGCGCGGGACGTGTTGGCCGAGGGGGCCGACGCGTACCGCCGAGTGACCGGTGGCGACCTCGTCGCCCGGCTGCGGGAACACCCCGTCGGAACGGGTCGCCCGACGGACGTGGCGCAGCCGGCGCTGGTGGTCACCGCGGTGGCGTTCGCCGAGCTGTGGCGGTCGTGGGGGCTCACGCCGGACGTCGTCCTCGGGCACAGCGTCGGCGAGTACGCCGCACTGGTCGTGGCCGGTGCGCTGTCCCTGGGCGACGCGGTCGGGCTGGCCGCGCACCGGGGCGCCCTGATGCGCGACGCGCTGCCACCCGGCGCGATGTGCGCGGTCCTGGCCGACGAAGCGACGGTCGATGAGCTGCTGCGTGGGTCGACGGCGGAGATCGCCGCCCGCAACGGCGCGGAGCACCACGTGCTCGCGGGTTCCCCGGATGCCCTGGCGGCGGTCGTCCGGGAAGCCGAACGGCACGGCGTGGCGACCCGCCCGCTCCCGGTCGACCGGGCGTTCCACTCGACCGGCGTGGACGCGGTCCTCGACCGGCTCCGCCGGATGATCGGGGAGGTGCAGCTCGCACCGACCCGCCTGCCCCTGATCAGCAGCCTGGACGGCCGGGTACGCCCACCCGGCTGGCTGCCGGACGCCGACCACCTGTGCCGGCAGGCGCGCGAGCCGGTCGCCTGGAGCGCCGCCGTGGCCACCCTCGCCGAGCAGGGCGTGCGATCGGTCGTCGAGGCGGGCGCGGACGGGGCGCTGACCAGCATCGCCCGCGGCACGGGATCCGACCTGCGGTGGGTGCCGTCGCAACGTCGTGGCACCCCACCGGTCGACGGGCTGTGGCGCGCCGTCGCGGAGTTGCACGTGGCGGGGTTCCCGGTCGACTGGGCCGCGCTGACCGCCGACTGCGGTGGCCGAGCCGTGCCACTGCCGGCCTATCCGTTCCAGCGCCGGCGGTTCTGGGTCTCCGCGTCCGGGGCGGCCGACATCTCCGCCGCGACCGACACCTCTGCCGCGACCGACGTCCGGGTTGCGGCCGGCGGGTCTGCCGCGAGCGGCGCGGCCGGGTCGTCGGCGACCGCCGAGCCGGGGCCGCCCCGGCCGCCGGCCGGGCACGACGTCGGGGCCGAGCAGGTGCTCGCGCGCATCCGGACGCTGACGGCCGAGCGGCTCGGACTGGACGTGGGAGAGGTCGATCCGGACGAGACCTTCCTCGACCTCGGTGCCGACTCGCTGCTCCTGATCACCATGGCCCGGGAGATCGACCACGCGTTCGGGGTACGGGTTCCCGTCCGGGACCTGTTCGCCGCCGTGGACACCCCCCGCCGGCTCGCCGAGGCGGTGACGCGCGGCGCCTCGGCCGGCGTGCTCCCTCCGGCTGCCCCGCCGGCCGGTCCGACGACCGCGTCGCCCTCCGTCCCTGTCGCGCCGGTTCCCGTGCCCGCCGGGCCGGTGCCCGTGCCCGTCGCTTCGGCGGCACCGACCGACCCGGGCGACGCCCCCCGGGACGTACCGGCCGACCTCGTCACGATCGTGCACCGCCAGCTGGACCTGATGCGCGACCAGCTCGCTCTTCTCGGCGCCGCCACCGGCGCCGGCGGCAACGGCGCCACCGCCACCGGCGCCAACGCCAGCACCAGTGGCGGCGCGGCCGTCGCCCCCGAGCCGTCGACGCGGCCGGCGCCGGTCGCGTCGGTCGCCGGCGCGCCGGACACCGTCGACTTCAGTCTGTACTTCTTCGGCGACTACCCCGACTCGGCCCGGGACGACGCCTACGGAACCATCATCGAGGCCGCCGAGTTCGCCGACACCCACGACTTCCACGCGGTGTGGCTGCCCGAACGGCACTTCCATTCCTTCGGCGGGCTCTTTCCCAACCCGTCGGTGCTCGCCGCGGCCCTCGCGACGCGGACCCGCCGGCTGCGCCTCAACGCCGGCTCGGTGGTGCTGCCCCTGCACCATCCCGTCCGGGTCGCCGAGGAGTGGTCCATGGTGGACAACCTCTCCGGGGGGCGGGTCGGGCTGGGGTGCGCGCCCGGGTGGCACGCCAACGACTTCGTCTTCTACCCGGACAACTACCGTCGCCACAAGCAGGTGATGTACGACAATCTCGACACCGTACGGCGGCTCTGGCGCGGCGAGGCGATCACCGCGCGGTCGGGCAGCGGCGAAGACGTCGACATCCGACTGTTCCCCCGCCCGGTGCAGGCGGAACCGCCGACCTTCACGGCGATCGTCGGCAACCCGGACAGCTACCGGGAAGCGGCCCGCCGCGGCCTCGGCGTGGTCACCAACCTGATGACCCAGGACGTCGCGCGGCTGGCCGAGAACGTCGCGCTGTACCGGCGTACCCGGGCCGAACACGGTCTCGATCCCGCTGCGGGGCGGGTCGTGGTGCTGCTGCACACCTTCCTCGGCGACGACGCCGAGCAGGCGCGGGCCATGGCGTTCGAGCCGTTCTGTGCCTACCTGCGCTCCTCGTTCAGCCTGCTCGGCCAGGTGGTCAACAGCCTGGGCATGAACGTCGACCTCGCCGACACCCCCGACGAGGACGTCCGGTTCGTGTTGTCCCGTGCCTACCAGCGGTACTGCGAGCAGCGAGCCCTGATCGGCTCGCCGGAGAGTTGCCGGCCGGTGCTCGACGCGGTGCTCGACGCCGGCGCCGACGAGATCGCCTGCTTCGTCGACTTCGGCCTGCCGGCGGGGGCGGTGCGGGACGGCCTGCCGGCCATCGACGCGCTGCGGCGGGCCACGCCCCGTCGACCGGCCCCGGCTGTGGCCCCGGCCACGGTGGTCGTCGGGACGGCGGCGCGGGAGGCCGTCGGGATCGCCGCGCCACCGACCGTCGAGATCGCGCCGCTGACGCCCGGCCAGCGGCGGCTGTGGCTGGTCGAGCAGGCGTACCCGGGCACCCCGGCCTACACGGAGGGCGCGGCCGTGCGGCTGTGCGGCGCGCTCGACACGGCGGCGCTGCGCGGGGCGTTGCAGGACGTCGTGGACCGGCACGCGCCACTGCGGACGACCTACCGCGAGGTCGACGGGCAACCCTGCCAGGTGGTCCGGCCGACGGCGACGGTCGACCTCCCGGTGCGGGAGCATTCCGGTGCCGACGAGGATGCCGTGGTGCGGGCCGCGATGGCCCGGGAGAGCACGCGGGTGTTCGACCTCGTCGAGGGGCCGGTCTTCGCGTTCGAGCTGCTGCGCTTCTCCCCGACACACCACGTGCTGGTGATGTCGTTCCACCACCTGGCCACCGACGGCGGCTCGTACGCGGTCCTGACCCGCGAGGTCGGCGCGTGCTACCGGGCCCGGTCGACCGGTACGACGGCCGCGCTGCCCCCGCTGCCGGTCACCTACCCGGAGCTGGCCAGGGCGCGTGCCCGGTCGGCCCGGGACGGCGTGGACAAGAGCCTGGCGTACTGGCTCGACCTGCTCGATCCGCTGCCGCCCACCCTCGTGCTGCCCTCGGACCGGCAGCGACCGGCCACCGTCTCGGCCGCCGGTGAGAGTCTCCTCGTGGAGATCCCGGTGGAGTTGACCGAACGGGTCCGGCAGCTCAGCCGCGTCGAACGGGTCACCCCGTTCACCACGCTGCTCAGCGCGATCGGCGTGGCGCTGTTCCGGTTCAGCGGCCAACCGGACCTGGTGATCGGCACCGGCATGAGCGGCCGCGACGAGGATTCCGAGGACCTGATCGGGTTCTTCGTCGACACCATGCCGCTGCGGCTGGACCTCGCCGGTGACCCCACCTTCCGGGCGCTGCTCGCCCGGGTCCAGTACCGCTCGGCGGACGGGTACGAACACGCGGGTGTGCCCTTCGACGACCTCGTCAGCGCGCTCGCCCCGAACCGGGAGGCCGGCCGCCACCCGCTCTTCGACGTGGTCGTGGAGTACGAGCGCGGCGCCCCGGCGTTCCTGTTCGACCTGCCGGGGGTCACCGCCGAGCCGATCCCGGTGGGCCTGGACAAGGCCCCGGTCGACCTGGTCGTCTACCTGTCCCACGGCGACACCGTGCGCTGCCACGTCGAGTACCGGACCGACGTGCTCGACCGGGCGACGGTGCGTCGCCTGCTGGACTACGTCGAGCGGCTGCTCGACCGGGCGACCCGGGAGCCCGACGAGCCGCTGTCGGGCCTGGCGGCGTACCTGGACGACTCCGCCGACCGCCTGCACGGGCCGCGGACACCCGTCGGCGACGCCCGGCTGCACGAGTTGTTCCTGCGGCAGGCGGCCCGCACCCCGGACGCCGTGGCGGTCGTGTGCGGGACGACCCGGTGGACGTACCGCGAACTGCGCGAGCGGGCCGACCTGCTCGCCCGCCGGATCGCCGCCGCCGGCGTCGGGCCCGACGACCTCGTCGCGGTGCTCCTGCCGCGCCGACCGGAGCTGATCGCCGCCCAGCTCGCCGTGCTGATCGCCGGCGCGGGCTTCCTCCCCCTCGACCCGGGGCTGCCCGCCGCCCGGGTGGCCACCCTGTTCGCCGACAGCGGCGCCCGGCTGCTGGTCACCACGAAGGACGTGGACGCGCCGACGGACGCGGTCTGCCTGCGGGTCGAGGATCCCGGTGACCCGGACCTGCCAGCCCCGGGCCGGGTGCCGACGGCGGAGCAGGTGGCCTGGTGCGTCCACACGTCCGGCTCGACCGGCCGGCCGAAGGGCGTCCTGGTGCCGCACCGGGCCGCCGTGGACGCCATCGACTGGCACGTGCGGGCCCTGGCCCTCACCGGAGCCGACACCGTCGGCCACGCGCTCGGGCTCGCCTTCGACGCGAACCTCGCCGAGATCCATCCGGCGCTCGCCGCCGGCGCCACCGTGCATCTCGTACCGGAGGAGGCGCGGAGCGACCCCGCGGCCCTCGTCGAGGAGTGGTCCCGCGGCGGCGTCACGGTGGCCTTCCTGCCGGCGCCGCTCGCCGAGCTGGTCTTCGCCCTTCCGATGCCCGCGCACGCCCCGCGCACGCTCGTCGTGGGCGGCAGCCAGCTCCGGCGCCGACCGCCCGCCGGCTTCCCGGCCGAGGTGATCAACGCCTACGGTCCGACCGAGTGCAGCATCGTCGCCACGGCGGGTCCGGTGCGGGCGGACGTCCCGGGGCCGGTCGACATCGGCACCCCCGTCGACAACCATCGGCTGTACCTGCTGGACGAGCGCGGTGTGCCGGTGCCACGG
>NZ_WAAS01000175.1:0-14304 GCF_008806585.1 Micromonospora sp. AMSO12t | reverse complement strand
GGCCCGGCCGGACTGCGCTCCGCGCGCGCCGCCCGCCCGCGCGGACCACGCCGCCGCAACGCGCCGGCCAGGGCACACCGCACCGGCTCCCAGATCGTGCCGCTCGCGAGAACGGGACGCGCTGCGAGGACAGGGCGCGCTGCGAGGACAGGGCGCGTGGCCGGGCACCGGGCCCGGCCCCACCGTTCGCCGCGGCCGGGCCGCGGTGTCCGCCGCCCGGGACAGCCCGCCGTGTCCGCCGCACGGAGCGGTCGGCGCCGGCCGCGTGGAACGGGGCGCGGAAATTGCGCGCCCGCCGCCGTACGCAATTTCCACGCCAATCGTCCCGGCCCGTCGGGACAGCGGCCTCAGCAAAACAGAAGATGCGTCCCACCTGCGTCGGTAGCCACGATGATGCAGAACTTCGCGCACCGTCCATGCCGCACGGAAAGCATTTCCGGGCGACCACCAATTCATCCCTTGCATCCGTCGCCCTAGCGGGCGGTGGTCAAGGCTGCCCGAAAAACGCCCTGGCGGGACCGGTAACCGACGCGCCCGCCCCAGAAGGAGGTAGCCGCCGTGCAACCGGAAACACCCGAGGAGCAGCAGGCACGCGTGCTGACGCTGGAAGCGTTCGCCGACACCATCATCCCCGGGGCGAAGCGGTCCGCCGACGACCGGGCGATCGCCGGCGTCTCGACCGACGGCGGCGCCGTCGAGTGCGGGGCGCTGGCCCTGATGGAGGACCCGGCCGGCGGGTTGTCGCTGATGCTGGGGACGCTCAGTGAGGCCCTCAACGCGCACGCGACCGGGTACGCCGAGGCGAACGGCCTGGCCCTCGACCCGGCGGTGCCGCCCTTCGTCGCGCTGGCGTTCGACCACCGCACCGCGCTGCTGAGCCACCTGCTCGCCCCGGACAACCCGGAGAAGGAGATGTGGGTGGGGCTCGCCCTGTTCAGCAACATGGCCTACGACAGCGCCGCTCACATGAACACGCTCGACGCGCTCGCCGCCGGGCATCCGGGGCTGCTGGCGATTCGCATCACCCAGCCCGACGACGACGGGCTGTGGCGGTTCCCCGAGTACTCGTACGGACGCCCGCTGTCGCGACTGCACCCACACACCACCCCCACAGGGAGCCCGGCATGACCAGTAGCGCAAGCACCGACGTCGTGGTGATCGGCAGCGGCTTCGGCGGCGCGATCCCGGCCTACCACCTGGCCGCGGGCGGGGCGCGGGTGGTGGTCCTGGAGCGCGGACCGTGGCTGTCCAGCGAGGAGTTCGACCACGACTTCAAGCTCGGCTCGTCGTACACCCGGATCTTCGACTTCACCGTCGGCGACGGGATGAGCGTGCTCGGCGGCAACTGCGTCGGCGGTGGCAGCGTCGTCTACTTCGCCACCATGCCGCGCGCGCCGCAGTTCGTCTTCGAGCGGCAGGGCAGCATCGGCCGCCGGATGTGGCCGGCGGCCATCACCCGCGCCACGCTCGACCCGTGGTACGACCGGGTCTGCGAGTCGCTGCCGGTGACGATGCAGAGCTGGGACAAGGTGCCGTACGCCGGCGGCCTCTTCGCGGCGGCCTGCGCGCACGCCGGACGCACCGCCAACCCGGTGCCGTCGGCCGTGGACGTCGACAAGTGCACCAACTGCAACTGGATGATGGCCGGGTGCCGCTTCGACGCGAAGCGCTCCCTGCTGCTCAACTACCTGCCGGCCGCCCTGGCGCACGGCGCCGAGATCCGGCCGTTGCACGAGGTGCAGCACCTCTCCCGCACCGAGGACGGCGGGTACCGGGTGCACTACCGCATCGTCGACGCGGAGGACTACCGGATCCTGCACGACAGCGGGACGATCGACGCCAAGATCGTCATCGTGGCGGCCGGGGCCGGGGCCACCCCGGTGATTCTGCAACGCTCGGAGCCCACGCTGGGCACGATGCCCCCCGCCGTCGGCCGGTACTTCTCCGGCAACGGCGAGCGGCTCAACACGGCCGTCTTCGACGACGACCGGGTCCGGGAGGTGCTCGGGCTCAGCCGCCCCAACGGAAAGGGCTACGACGCCAACCAGATCGGCCGCGGGCCGACGGTGGCGACCTGGGACCGGCTCGACCCCGACCTGCCCGAGTACGAGCGGTACTCGCTGGAGCAGCTCTTCTTCCCGTTGGGGCTGGGCACGATCCTCGCCCAGGTGCCCGACGCGCAGGGCCCGAGCTGGTTCGGCCTGGAGAAGAAGGAGATGCTGCGCCGCTGGCAGTCGTGGCTGACGCTGTTCACGATGTCGGAGGACGACAACGAGGGCGTCTTCGGGCCGCCGCCGGCGACCGGCAACGCCGACCGCATCTCCCAGCAGATGCTCGGCCGGGGCCCGTTGCGTTACCGGCCCACCGCCAACACGCTGCGGGGCTGGGCCGCCGCCGACGCGGACGCCCGGGACATCCTGGAGCGCGACGGGCTGGCCCGGGTGATGCCGTGGACCAACGACGTGGTCGGCGCGTACACGGTGCACCCGCTGTCGTCCTGCCGGATCGGCGACGACCCGGCGACGTCGGCCCTCGACGACCGGCACGAGCTGCGGCAGCACCCCGGCATCTTCGTCACCGACGGCTCGGCGGTGCCGGGCGCGCTCACCGTCAACCCGGCCCTCACCATCGCCGCGCTGGCCGAACGCGCCGTGCCCGGCATCGTCCGCGCGGCGCAGCAGCGGGGCATCGACGTCACCTACCACGGCTCGCTGCCCGACGGCACGGTCACCGCGGTGCCCCAGGTCGTGCCCAGCTAGGACCACGACGGGCCGGGGGCGCGCCCCGCCCCCGGCCCCGGCCCGCCCGACCAGGAAGGAAACCGATGGGCAGGCGACTGGCTCGGGTGACGAGCCGCACCATGCTGACCCACGTCCGGCACGTGACGCCGGTCGCCCCGGAGGCCGCCGACGGGCCCGTCGCGCGGGTCTACCGGCAGATGGCCGACGACTTCGGCGTCCTCGCGCCCCCGGTGCTGCTGCACTCCCCCGCCCCCGACGTGCTGCGGGCCTGCTGGCTGATGCTGCGCGAGACGCTGCTCGCCGAAGGGCTGGTGGGCCGCGAGGCCAAGGAGGTGGTCGCCGCCGCCGTCTCCGAGAGCAACCGGTGCCCGTACTGCGTGGAGGTGCACGGCGCCACGGCGGCCGGACTGCTGGGCGACCCGGGCGGGTGGCTGGGCGCCGGGGTCGGCGGGATCGGCGATCCCCGGCTGCGGGCCCTGGCCGAGTGGGCCCGGCACAGCGGGGACGCCAGCGCGGCGCGCCGCCGTCCCCCACCGTTCCCCGCCGCGCACGGGCCGGAACTGATCGGCGTGGCGGTGGCCTTCCACTACCTGAACCGGATGGTGAGCGCCTTCCTCCAGGACTCCCCGTTGCCGCCGGCGCCGGCCGGGATCCGCGCCGGGGTCCGGCGGACCGCCGCCCGCATCATGGGGGCGCTGGCGCGCGCCGGACGGCCACCCGGCCGGTCCCTGGAGCTGCTGCCGCCCGCGCCGCCGGAGGCCGACCTGGCCTGGGCCGTCGGCCAGCCGCACGTGGCCGCCGCCTTCGCCCGGGCCGGCCAGGCGGTCCACCACGCCGGTCAGGCCGCCCTGCCGGAGCACGTCCGGCGGCGGATCCTGGCCTGCCTGGCCGGCCCGCCGCCCCCGGAGCCGGGCGGCGGCCGGTGGTTCGACGCCGCCGTCGCCGAACTCGCGCCGGCCGAGCGACCCGTCGCCCGGCTGGCGCTGCTGACCGCGCTCGCGCCGTACCGGGTGACCGACGCCGACGTCGCCGCCTGCCGCGACGGCGGCGCCGACGACGCCGCGCTGGTCACGGTCACGGCCTGGGCGAGCCTCGCCACGGCCCGCCGGATCGGCGCGACCCTGTACGAGGACGGCCTGCGGCCCGCCCCGCTCGGCGTGCCCGACGCCGACGACGAGCAGGAGGCGTCGCGTGCGGAGCAACCGTGACCCGGAGCGGGGCGCCGAGGCGGTGACGACGCCGCGACCGGTCAACCCGTGGGCGGCCCTGCTGGTGCTGTGCCTCGGCAACTTCCTCATCCTGCTCGACACGAGCATCGTCAACACCGCCGTGCCGGACATGATGCGGTCCCTGGACACCGGGATCGACAGCATGCTCTGGGTGCTGAACGGTTACCTGCTGGCGCTGGCGTCGCTGCTGATCGTCGCCGGGCGCCTCGGCGACCTGTTCGGCCCGCGTACCGTCTTCATGGCCGGCATGGCGCTGTTCGCGGTGGCCTCCGTGCTCTGCGGGGCGGCCCAGTCCCCGGGGCAGCTCATCGCCGCGCGGGTGGTGCAGGGCGTGGGCGCCGCGGCGCTGCTGCCGCAGGCGCTGGTCCTCATCTCGGGCATCTTCCCGGCCGCGCGGCGGGGCGCCGCCTTCGGGATCTTCACCGCCGTCGCGGGCGTGGCCGCCGTCAGCGGCCCCACCCTCGGCGGTCTCGTGATCACCCGGCTCGGCTGGGAGTGGATCTTCTACCTGAACGTGCCGCTCAGCGTGGTGGGCGTCGCCCTCGCCTGGTGGCTCGTCCCCGACCTGCGCACCCGCCGGCCGCGCCACCTCGACGTGGTCGGCGTGCTCCTGGCCACCGCCGCGCTGGTGGGCCTCATGTACGCCCTCATCGAGGGCGAACGGCACGACTGGGGCACGGTACGCGGGCCCGTCAGCATCCCGGCGATCCTGGCCGCCGCGGCGCTGTGCGGAGTGGTCTTCGCGCTGCGCGAGCGCCGGCAGCGGGAGCCGCTCGTCCCGCCCGGGCTGTTCCGCCTCGGCAACTTCGGCCCGGCGACCCTGATCACGCTCGTCAGCTCCTTCGGGCTGTACGGCTTCCTGCTGGTCTTCGTGATCGAGACGCAGGCGCTGCTCGGCATGAGCCCGCTGGAGTCGGGCCTCGCCGCGCTGCCCTGGACGGTGGTGCTCAGCGCCGTCGCGCCGGTCGCCGGGCGGCTCACCGACCGGCTCGGCGGCCGGCGCCTGCTCGCGGGCGGGCTCACCGTGTACGCGCTCGGCGTGCTGGGCATGGCGCTGCTGGTCACGCCGCACTCCACGGCCGGCACCTTCGTCCTGCCGCTGGTCGCCGTCGGCATCGGCATGGGGGCGTCCATCGCGCCGACCACCACCGAGGCGATGCGCCACGTCCCCGCCCAACTGGCCGGCGCCGCCGCGGGCGTGCTCAACACCGCACGGCAGGTCGGCGGCGCGCTCGGCGCGGCCGTCGTCGGCGCCGTCCTGCAACACCGGCTCGCCGACACCCTGCCCGAGGCCGCCCGCGCGGGGGCGGCGCAGCTGCCTCCCGAGGCCCGGGCGGACTTCCTGCACGGCTTCGGCGGGGCCGCCGGGGAAGGCGTCAAGCTGGGTGCCGGCCAGGCCGGCGGGTTCGTCATGCCGCCCGGAACCCCGCCGGAGCTCGCCGACCGGTACCGCGACGTGGCCGCCGGCGCGTTCGCCGACGCGTTCCTGCCCGCCGTCCGGCCGGCCCTGGGGGTGGTGGTGGGCGTCCTGCTGCTCGGCGGGCTGTTCGCGCTCCGGCTACGCGGGCGCCCGGCCGGCCACGAGGCGGAGCCGCCGGTCGACGGCACGCCGCCGCCCGACGGCGGCCCGGGCCGCGAGGCCCCGGAGACGGTCGGACCGGGACGTGGCCGCCCGTCGCGCTCCGCACAGTGGGAGAAGACACCCACCACGCCACCCGCCGATGATTGATGCGCCGGCACCGACCCGATCGGCCGGCTCCCCCGTCAACCGCCGGCCGTACGGCGCCGGCGACGTGCGCCACCGCACCGGTCGAGGTCACCCCCCGCGACGAAGCCCGGGGCCCGCATCGTCCGTCCGGGTCGGGGCGGCACCGCAGCGAGAGGATGAGCGCGTGGCAGAACAGGACGTGTTCGCCGCCCTGGAGGCCGAGGGCGACGACGTCGACCGCATGGTCGCCGAGCTGGACGACGCCGGGTGGCGGACCCCCACCCCCGCCGAGGGCTGGACGGTCGCGCACCAGATCGCCCACCTGACCGCCACCTTCCGGATGGCCGGCCTGGCCGCCGCCGACCCGGACGGCTTCAAGGCCCTCATGTCGCGCATGAGCGGCGACTTCGACGCGAACGTGAACGCGGCGATGGCTCCGTACCTGGCCGAGGCGCCGGCGGCACTGCTGGCCCGGTGGCGCGAGGAGCGGACCCTCGCCGAGAAGGCCCTCGCCGCCGTCCCGGTGGGACAGCCGGTGCCGTGGCTCGTCCGGCCGCTGCCGGCGCCGGTGCTCGCCGCGGCGGGGATGATGGAGCTGTTCGGGCACGGCCAGGACATCGCCGACGCCCTCGGCGTACGCCGCCGCCGCACCGACCGGCTCCGGCCGCTCGTCGAGTTCGCGGTCCGCACCTGGGACTTCGGCTACCTGGCACGGGGGCTGGAGGTGCCGAGCAGCACGTTCCGCTTCGTCATCACCGCCCCGTCGGGCGCGGTCTGGTACTTCGGGCCGCCGGACGCCGAGCAGATCGTCAACGGCACCGCCGAGGACTTCTGCCTGCTGGTGACCCGGCGTCGGCACCGCGACGACCTGTCGCTGAAGGCCGTCGGCGCCGAGGCCCACCACTGGCTGGACATCGCCCAGGCGTACCGGGGGCCGGCCGGCCCGGGGCGGCGGCCGGGACAGTTCGCCACCTCCTGACGTCCCGTGCGCCCCGGCCGGACCGCCGGGGCGCACGGGCCACCCCGCGACCACGGCCGAGCGCCGTGGTCGCTTCCGTGTGCCCGGCCCCGCCATCGCGTACCGCCTGCGGCCGACCGGGGTCGGCACCAGGGCCCGGCGCGGCGCGACGGCGGACCAGGACCAGGGCCCCGGCCACGGCGCCGCGAGCACGCCAACGGCGGACCTCGTCCGGGGAGCCGACGAAGAGCGGCCGGGCCGCCGGACGAACGACGAACCGCCGCCGGCGGGCCGGCGGCGGACGCGGTGGGTCCGGACGGTGAGGTTCCGGGGCGGGTGCCGGAGGAGCCGGTCGCGGGGTACGACGCGACCCGGGCCCGGGAGCGGGACGCGGCCGGCCGGAGCCGGTCGTCGCCTCCCGCGCCCCGGCCCGGGTCGACGGGGTGGGCCGGGTCAGCCCTTGACCGGGCTCGACTGGTAGGACAGGACCCGCCAGTCGTCGTCGACGCGGACGGTGACGAAGACGATGCGGCTGCTCCGCTCGGGGGCGACCTCGGTCTCGCCGGCCAGCAGGATGCCGCCCTCGGCGACGATCAGGGCGGAGTCCCGGTGCAGCATGCTGATCTCGACGGGCTCGAAGGTCATCCGGGCCCCCTTGTACGGGCCGGCGAACGTGTCGGTCAGCCAGGCGCGGATCTCATCCCGGCTCTTCAGCTGTTCGTCGCCCATCAGCATGCTGCCGTTGTCGGTGAACATCTCGGCGATGGCGTCGGCGTCGTTGGCGTCCCAGTTGGCCCGCACGCGCAGCGGCGCGGTGAAGGCGTGGCCCTCCTCCCCGTTGCTGTACGCCCCGTAGTGCTTCGCCCACTGCTTGGACTGCTCGACGAGCGACGCTGCCTTGTTGGTCATGGTGTGCTCCTCTGCCGGGTGTCGGATGTGAGTGGTCGCCGGCGCTCCGGTCGCGTCGGCGCGGGTACCGCTGGTGGTCGCCGCCTCGGGCCACGGCCGGTCGCGTCGCCGGCCGCGGCCCCGCCCGACGCGCTACCGCGCCGGGCCCGCCGCACCGGCGGCCAGCGCGGGCTCGGTGGCCGCGGCCACCCCCTTGATCAGGTCCGCGGCCTTCTCGCCGATGGCGATGGTCGCGGCGTTCGGGTTGCCGCTGACCAGGCGGGGCATCACGGACGCGTCCGCGACCCGCAGCCCGTCGACGCCGAGGACGCGCAGCTCCGCGTCGACCACGGCGCCCATCGCGCAGGTGCCGGCCGGGTGGTAGATGGAGTGCGCGTACTGGCGGACGTAGTCCCGCAGGTCGGCGTCGGACTCCGACGCCGGCGGCCGGAACGGACGCTCCGTGTACGGCGCCAGGGCCGGCTGCCGGGCGATGTCCAGCCCGATCCGCAGGGCCGCCACCGCGTCGTCCAGGTCGGACTCCTCGGCGAAGTAGTTGTGCACGATCTTCGGCTTCGCGGTGGGGTCGGCCAGGGCGAGCAGCACGCTGCCCCGGCTGCGCGGCGCCAGCATCGACGGACCGTAGGACAGGGCGTGGTCCGTGGGCGTGCCCAGGCCGTTGTCGGCGAACATCACCGGCGCGGAGAGGAACTCCACGTCCGGCGCGGCCAGGCCGTCGGAGGTCCGGACGAACCCGCCGGCCTCCGGGCCGTTGGAGGTCATCGGCCCCCGCCCCTCGGACATGAACTGCTCGAGGTCGTCCGGGGTGCCGGCGGCGATCAGGCTGACCGGGTGCGGATGGGCGTAGATCAACGGCACCAGGACGTGGTCCTGGAGGTTCTGCCCGACCTGCGGCTGGTCCAGCGCGACCGGCACGCCGAGCGCCGTGAGCAGCGCCGCCGGCCCGATGCCGGAGAGCATGAGCAGCTGCGGCGAGTTGTACGCCCCGCCGGACAGCACCACCTCCCGCTCGGCCCGGATCTCGACGTCCTCGCCGAGCCGCTGGCCCACCACGCCCACCGCCCGGCCGTTCTCGATGAGCACCCGGTGCACCTGGAGGTTGACCTCGACGGTCAGGTTGGGCCGGTCGGCCACGGGGTGCAGGAAGGCGGTGGCGGTGCTGGCCCGCCGGCCGTCGCGCTGGGTCAGCTGGAACAGCCCGAAGCCGTCCTGCTGGGCGCCGTTGAAGTCGTCGTTGGCGCCGAAGCCCGCCTCCTGGGCAGCGGCGACGAAGGCGGCGGACATCGGGTTGCGGGACCGGCCGTCGGAGACCCGCAGCGGACCGCCGGCCCCGTGGTAGGCCGACTCGCCCCGCTCGTTGTCCTCCGACCGCTTGAAGTACGGCAGCAGCTCGTCGAAGCTCCACCCGGGCTGGTTCCACCCGTCGAAGTCCGACCGGTGGCCCCGGACGTAGATCATCGTGTTGATCGAGCTGGTGCCGCCCAGCACCCGGCCGCGGGGCAGGTAGATCCGGCGGCGGTCCAGCTGCGGCTCGTCGTGCGTGTCGTAGTCCCAGTCGAGCTGGGTGCGGAACAGCTGGCCGAACGCCACCGGAACGTGCACGTTCTGCGCCGTGTCCGCCGGGCCGGCCTCGACGAGGCAGACCCGGACGTCGGGATCCTCGCTCAGTCGCGCGGCCAGCACGCAGCCCGCCGATCCCGCCCCGACGATTACATAGTCGTACATCCACCCCTCCTCGTCGCGTGCCCGCCCGCAGGCGTGACATCAGCGCAGCTGGTACGGATCCGGGGCGGCACCCGGCGTCGCCGGGTGCCGCCGCCCGGGCCCGGTGTCAGATGTAGAAGCTGTTCGGCTCCAGGCCGCAGAGCACCCGGCCGTAGAGCTCGAAGTTGGTCTGCGGGGTCATCAGGGCGTGCAGGTTGACCGTGTGCACGTCCCGGGCGATCCGCTGGATCGGCACCGAGCTGTAGACCGAGGAACCGCCGCTGGCCAGGGCCAGCACCTCCACCGCCTCGCGGCCCAGCTGGCAGACCGCGCCCACGTCGGCGCGGGAGCGGACCCGCTCCTCGAGCGTCCACGGCTCGCCCGAGCGGCCCTTGCTGTCGGTCAGGTCCGCGACCCGGTACCCGTGGAACTCGGCCTGGTCGGCCTTCAGCGTCGCCTCGGCCACCTGGAGGTGGGTCACCGGCGCCTCGGCCTGGCTGCCGTAGTCGGTGTAGGTGATCTTCCGGCCGGGCAGCCGCTCGAAGAACACCTCCCGGGCGGCCCGGGCCAGCCCGATCACGGTGCCGACCGAGGACGCGGCGGCGACGCCGAGCAGGGGCGCCCGGTACATCGGCGACTCGGCGTTGAGCTTCGAGGCGTACTGGCCCTGGAGCACGGCCGGCAGCGGCAGCACCCGCTCCTGCGGCACGAAGACGTCCCGGGCGACGGTGGTGACGCTGCCCGAGCCCCGCATCCCCGCGGTGTGCCAGTCGTCGACGACCTCCAGGTCCGACATGGGCACCAGCATCATGAGGGGCATCGGGGTGCCGTCCGGCGCCGCCCCCATCGCGATGATCTCCTGCCACTGGCTGTGCAGGGCACCGCTGATGAAGCCCCACTGGCCGTTGAGCAGCACACCCCCCGGCCGGGGCTGCGCGTTGCCGGTCGGGCTCAGCGTGCCGCAGACCCGCACGTCGGGCGTGCCGAAGACCTCGTCCTGCACCTCGTCGGGGAACATCCCGACCATCCAGCCCGGGATGCACCACACCGAGGCGGTCCAGGCGACGGAGCCGTCACCCCGGGCCAGCTGGGCCGTCACGTCGGTCAGCGTCCGGGTGTCCGACTCGTACCCCCCGTACCGCTTCGGGATCCGCATCCGGAACAGGCCGGCGTCGGCCATCGCCTCGACCACCTCGTCGTGCATGCGGCGGTTCTCCTCGGACCAGCTCGCGTGCTTCTGCAACAGGGGCACCAGCTCCGTCGCGCGACGCACCAGTTCCGTGCCGGGCACCGTCTGGGTGACGTCCACCCTGACCTCCTCGATAATCGTCGGTTCGGCGGTTACACCACCGCCGCGTGACCGCCGGGCGCACGGCACGGGACCGGGCCAGCGGGGGCATCCGCCCCGGTCGCGTCCGGTCCGGCCAGCCGTCACCGGCGGCGGGCGGCGCGGTCGCTCGGGGCGCGCCCCGCCTGGGGTGGCCCTGGCATCGTCTGCTCCCGCCGGAGGTCGACGCATCTCCGCAAGTGCGGTGTCGCGGGATTCGCTGCCGGCCACCCCCGCTCCCGCCCCGACCGCCCGGCGCGACGGCCTGCCCCGGCCTGCCCGGCAGCGCAATCAGAGAGATGCAGTCGGTGACGGGCCCCGGCAACGATTCGGGGTAGCGATCACGACCGGTACCCGGCGTCGGCGCATCCCGCCGCCCGAACCGACGAAGGAGCACCCCCATGACCACGACCACCCAGGCCAACCGACCCGACCTCGACGCCTACTACGGCCCCTTCACCAGTGAGAAGGAGAAGGAGGCCCTCGGCGTTCCGCTGCGGCTGGTCGCCGCCTGGAGCCGCAACGACGCCGCCGGCGTCGCCGACAGCTTCACCGAGGACGGCATCCTCATCCTCCCCGGCGACGTCTACAAGAAGGGCCGCGACGAGATCTACTCGTTCATGGCCGCCGCGTACGCCGGCCCGTTCAAGGGCACCGGCGTCACCGGCAACCCCGTCGACGTGCGGTTCGTCAACGACGAGGTCGCCCTGCTGCGCACCCACGGCGGCATCCTCGCCCCGGGCGAGACCGAGATCGCCCCGGAGCTCGCCGTCCGCTCCACGTGGATCGTCGTCAAGCGCGACGGCGAGTGGAAGCTCGCCGGCTACCAGAACAGCCCGCGCGGCGCCGGCGCGACGCTGCGCTGGTGACCGTCCATCCCCCCGTGACGATCGGCAAGGAGCACCCATGACCACCAAGGCAGCGTCGCGGTGGGGCGACGCGACGGAGATCCTCGAGGCCGCCCGCGTCGCGGAGGACCACTCCTACTACCGGGAATTCGTCAGCGACGACGAGAAGGCCGTCCTGGCCGTACCGCAGCTGATCCAGGCCGCGTGGAAGGCCAACGACCCGGACTTCTTCGCCGACCTCTTCGCGGAGAACGGCAGCCTGCTCATGGGCGACGAGCAGCTGACCAGCCGCGACGAGATCCGCGCCTTCATGACCAAGGGGTTCGCGGGCCCGTACCGGGGCGCCTACGTCAAGGGCTACCCGGTGTCGGTGAACTTCCTGCACCCGGACGTCGCCATGGTGGTCACCGGCGGCGGCATCATCCTCGCCGGCGAGAGCGAGGTCGCCCCCGGGCGGCACATCCGGGCCACCTGGATCATCGTCCGCCAGGACGACGGCCGCCCGCTGCTGCTCTCGCACCAGAGCAGCCCCGTCACCGGCTGACCCCGGGGGCCGGTCCCGTCGGGGCCGGCCCCCACCCGCACTCCCAACCAGCGACGTACGAGGAGAGACCGATGTCGACAGAACCTGCCCAGTCCGTGGAGCGGCCGTCGCCGGCGCGGATGTACGACTACTTCCTCCACGGCACGAACAACTACCCGGTGGACCGGGCCGCGGCGGAGGCCGTGATCGGGCGGGTCGGACAGACGCTCACCCGCGACGTGGTGTGGGAGAACCGCCGGTTCCTGGGCCGCGCCGTCCGGCACCTCGCCGAGGAGTGCGGGATCCGGCAGTTCATCGACGTCGGGGCGGGCCTGCCGAGCCAGGAGAACACCCACCACGTGGCGCGGCGGGCCGTCTCCCAGCCCCGGGTGATCTACGTGGACAACGACCCGGCGGTCGCCGAGCACGGCAAGCGCCTGCTCACCGAGGACGAGCGGGCCAACACCGGGATCTTCACCGCCGACCTGCGCGACCCCGGCTCGATCCTCGACCACCCCGACACCAAGTCCCTGATCGACTTCTCCCAGCCCGTCGGGGTGCTGTTCATCGCGGTCTTCCACTTCATCCGGGACAGCGAGGACCCGAAGGGCATCATCCGGGCCTTCCGCGACCGGCTGGCGCCCGGCTCGTACCTGGCCCTGTCCCACCTCTGCGTGGAGGGCGGGCCGGACGAGGAGCGCCAGATGATGGAGGACAGCTACCGCAACGCCACCGCGCCGATGGTCTACCGGACCGCCGCGCAGATCGCCGACCTCTTCGAGGGCTTCGAGCTCGTCGCGCCCGGGCTCGTGCCGACCGGCCGCTGGCGGCAGGACGACCCCGACGCCACCTCCACCGACCGGATGTACGCCGGGGTGGCCCGCAAGCTCTGACCCGTACCGCCGACCGCCGCACCGCACCCACCAGGACCGCACAACCGAGGAGAGACATGCGCGTCGTGTTCGCCCTGTGGCCCAACCCGGCCCACCTGTACCCGCTGGTTCCGCTCGCGTGGGCGTTGCAGAGCGCCGGCCACGAGGTCCGCGTCGCGTCCCACCCCGTCCTGGCGGAGAGCACGCTGGCGGTCGGGCTGACCCCGGTCGCGGTGGGCGACCCGGAGATCATGCCGATGGGCCCCGGTCGGCCGCAGCCGCGCAGCGTCAAGCAGCGGCTCGACCGGATCACCGAGGCGCTGGAGCTGACCCCGGCGGACAAGGAGGTCTGGGACGTCTTCTACCAGTTCATGTTGCCGTCCATGTGGGACTTCCACCCGGTCGGGTCCACCGCCCGCGACCCGCACCCGGTCCTCGACGACCTGGTCGCCTTCACCCGCGACTGGCAGCCCGACCTGGTGCTCTGGGACCCGTGCTTCCCGGCCGGCGCGGTGGCGGCGCGCGTCGCCGGTGCGGCGCAGGCGCGGCTGCTCTGGGGGCTGGACTACTTCGCCTCGACCATGGACCGCTTCGCCGAGGCCGCCGCCCGACCGGGCCCGGGCCCGGAGGAGAACCCGCTGGTCGAGACCATGCGGCCGGCCGCCGAGCGGTACGGGCTGGAGATCGACGACGAGCTGCTGCTGGGCCAGTGGACCGTCGACCCCACTCCCCCGGGCGTACGCCTGCCCACCAGCGCCCGGACCGTGCCGACGCGCTGGGTGCCCTACTCGGGGCAGACGGTGCTCCCCCGGTGGCTGCACCACCGGCCGGAGCGGCCCCGCGTCGCGCTCTCCCTCGGGCTGTCCCAGCGGATGTACTTCAAGGGCGGCTGGGACCACGTGCCCGGCCTGCTGGAGATGGTCTCCGACCTGGACGTCGAGGTGGTCGCGACGCTCAACGCCGACCAGCTGGCCGGCATGCCCACCCTGCCGAAGAACGTCCGCGCGGTGGACTACCTGCCCCTGACCCAGCTGCTGCCGTCCTGTTCGGCGATGGTGCACCACGGCGGCATGGGCACCTTCGCCAGCGCGGTGGCGCTGCGGGTGCCGCAGCTGATCACCGACTCCGACGACGACAACGGCATGATCACCATCGAGGCCGACGGCCTGGAGTGGTCGATGGCCACGAAGCACATCGAGTCGTCGGTGACCGCCCGCTGCGTCGCCGAACGCGGCGCGGGACTGGTCCTGGACATCAAGAACCTCTCCGTGGACGCGATGCGCAAGCAGCTCGTCCGCGTGCTGGACGAGCCGGCGTTCCGGCAGGGGGCCGACTCCCTCTACGACGACCTGCTCGCCACGCCCAGCCCGACCGAGACCGTCCCGGTGCTGGAGAAGCTCACCCGGCGGTACCGGGCCTGACCCGGCAGCGCCGTCGCCGCCGGCGGGCGGGCGGGCCCCTGCGCACGCCCGCCGGCACCGTCCG
>NZ_WAAS01000174.1:0-14306 GCF_008806585.1 Micromonospora sp. AMSO12t | reverse complement strand
CCGTACACGCGAGGTACAGCCGCCGGCCGACAACGCAACGCCGCTCCGGACCCGTCCGGCCGGCGGCTGTACCTCGCGTGTACGGGGCCTGTACGTCGCCCGCCGTATCGTTCCGCCGTCCAGCCGCCGAGGACGAGGAAATCGGAGCGACGTCGATGTCGGGACAGCCAGAACGCGGGCACGACGGGGGAGCGGGCCGTTCGGCGGACCTCTTCGCCGTCAGGTCGGGAGAGGTCGAGCAGGCGGAGGTCGAGTCGCTGCGCGACGGGCTGTCGCCCCGCCTCACCGGGGTCAGCCCGGCGCACGTCCAGCGGCTCGCCGGTCTCACCGACGACCTTCCGCCGATCGTGGTGCACCGGTCGTCGCGACGGGTGATCGACGGTTCGCACCGGCTCGCGGCCGTCCGCGCCCGAGGCGAACGGACCGTGCCTGTCGTGTACTTCGACGGCTCGGACGCGGACGCCTTCGTGGCGGCGGTGCGGCTCAACGCCGCACACGGCATGCCGCTGCCGGCGCAGGACCGCGCCGCGGCGGCGCGGCGCATCCTCGCCACCCATCCACACTGGTCGGACCGGTGGATCGCCTCGGTGTGCCGGGTGGCCCCGCGGACCGTCGCCGCCCTGCGGCGGGGTTCAACCGACGACGATGGTCGGCTGAACGCCCGGCTGGGGCGCGACGGCCGCTCCCACCCGATCTCCGCGGCGGCCGGCCGGCGGCTGGCCGCGGAGATCATGCGGCGGCATCCCGACGTCAGCCTGCGCGAGGTGGCGCGGCGCACCGGCATCTCCGTGGGGACGGCGTTCGACGTGCGCCGCAAGCTCGCCGCGGGCGACGCCGCCGACGCGCATCCGGCGCCGACCGCCGCACCGGTGGGACCCGCGCGCCCGGGAACCGAGCCGGCCTCCGCCGTCCGGGAACGGCTGGCGGTGCTCGCGCGGGACCCGTCGCTGCGCTACACGGACCAGGGCCGGGCGCTGCTCCGGCTGGCGTCCGCGACGCTCGCCTTCGCCCCCCGGGCGGAACTCATCGCCGAGGCGGTGCCGGGCCACTGCCGCGGCTCCCTGCACGCCGTCGCGGTGGCCTGCGCCGGAAGCTGGCGGGCGTTCGCCGAGCACCTCGCCGATCAGGAGCGTACGGCGCATGCGGGATGACCGGGTGGCGCCGGCGCCCCGGCAGTGGACGAGCCTGCACGTGTTCCACGACGGCGACCTCGACATCGTCGTCACCGACCTGGTCGCGGCGCTGCGGACCCGGCTCGACGCGGAACATGCCTCGGTCGGGACGTTCTTCCTGCGGTACTGGGAGGGCGGACCGCACCTGCGGATCCGGATCCTCCCCAGGTCCGGGCGGGAGGACGACGTGCGCGCCATCGTCGAGCACCAGGCCGCGGCCTTCCTCGTCCGCCGTCCGGCCCCGGCGCTGCTCACCCAGGAGGAGTACGCCCGGTACGCGCCGGGTCTGGCGGTGGCGGAGGGCATGGCCGACTACGAGCGGATCCGTCGGCCGAACAACTCCTTCGCGCACGTGCCGTACCGGCCCGAGACGAACCGGTACGGCACGGGTGCCTCGTTGCACGCCGCCGAGGACCACTTCGTCACGTGCAGCGACACCGTCCTGCGGCTGCTGGCCGCCGGCGCGACCGCGAACCAGCGCACCACGGCGGCGTTCGCGGTGCTGGCGCTGAGCAGGTGGCTCTGTCCCACGGTCGCTCCGCTGCCGGCGGACGGCGTCGCCGCGACGGCCGCCAGCGGCGGCACCCCGTCGAGCGCCGCGGCGGAGCGCTACCACCGGCAGCGGCACGTGCTGGGTGAACTGGTCGACCGGATGCGGCTGCTCGCCCAGGCGCCGACCGACAGGCCGACCGGCACCCTCGGCACGTGGGCCGGGGCGATCGCCACCCTGGCCGCGCGGATCGGGGACCCGGCCCTCCGGTGGCGCGTCGTCGACACCTGCGCCCACCTGACCTGCAACCGCCTCGGCGTGGCCGTGGCCGGGGAGCGGGAGCTGCGGCATCTCGTCGACCGCGCGTTCGCCGACCGCACGACCCAGGGGAGACCGGCGTGACCGCGACGTCGTGGCAGAGCATCCACGTGCACCACCACGGGACGGCGACCGACCGGCTGATCGTCGAGGCCGTCCGGCCCCTGTCCCGCGAGCTCGCCGTCCACGGCCACCGCAGCTGGTTCACCCGGCACTGGCGCCGGGGGCCGCACGTCCGGCTGCACGTCGACGCCGACGACCGGGCCCTGCGCGAGGTCGTCGTCCCGCTCACCGCGTCGGTGCTCGAGCCGTACCTGCCGGGGCTGCCGACGGGCGAGGTCGACGTCGAGGCGGTGCTGCCCCTGCACCGCCGGCTGGCCCGGCTCGAACTGGAGGACGGTCCACTGACGCCGTGGCGTCCCGACAACTCGTGGCACGTCGACCGCTACGACGACCGGGTGGCGGTGCACGGCACCGCCGAGGCGTCGGCGTTGACGGCGGACTTCCTGACCGACACGAACGACCACGCCTTCGCGGTGCTCGCCGACGTGGTGGCCGGCGGGAACCTGCACGCGGCGGTCTTCGACACCATGGTCGCGCTGATCAGGCCCGGGATCGACGGCCCCGGAGCGGGACACCTCAGCTACCGTTCCCACGCCGAGGCGCACCTGGCCCAGGCCCCCGACGGCGAGCGACGGCGCCGGGCGTGGGACGCGCACCACCGGGCGAACGCGGCGGCGCTGGAGGCCCGCCTCGCCGCCGTCCTGGCCGGGGGCGACGCGTCGGCCCCGTACGGCCCGGCGTCGTTCGTCGCGGTGCTGGAGCGCTACCAGGCGCGGGGCCGCAGGCTGCACGAGCGGGGCCTGCTGCCGCTCGGCGTAGGCGTGGACGGCAGTGCAACGACCGACGAGGTGCGGACCCGGTTCCGTGAGCTCAGCCCGTTCCACCGCGCCCTCGCCGAGAACGAGCACTGGCTCACCGTGGTGCGGCCGTCCGTGGAGTTCGCGCTCTTCCGGCTCTCGCTGAACCTGATGTACCTGCAGTTCACCAGGATGGGACTGAGTCCCGAGAACCGCTACTTCCTCTGCCACCTGGTCGCCGGCGCGGCGGAGGCCCGGGCCGGCCGCACCGCCGTGGACGTGGTCCCGGCGCTGGGCGCACCGGCGTGAGCCAGGACCGGTGGGAGACGCTGCGGCTGCGCGCCGGGGTGTCCGTGGTGCATACCGCCGCAGGCACGCACCTGGTCGGGCCGCCCGACCACGAGCCGGTGACCGCGCAGGAGGTCGTTGTGGTGCGCGCGCTGGCGGCGGCGGAGCAGCGGGCCGACGCGCTCGCCCCGTCCGCCGCCCCGCTGCTCGCCCGGCTGCGCCGCGGGGGCTGGCTGCGGGTGACGGCCCACGGCCCCGGCGGCCCCGTGCACACCCTGGACCCGCGGCAGCGCCCCGACCGGCCGGAGCCGGACGGCGTGCCGCCGGGGCTGCGGCTGTCCCGGTTCACCTCGATCGTCGCCGCGCCCGACGGCGGGCTGCGGGTCACCTCGCCCCGCGCGTGGGCCGAGGTGCTCGTGCGCGAGCCGGCGACGGCCGCCGTGCTGGCCCACCCCGCGACGGAGCGGCCCGCACCCGGCGTGGACGCCGCCGCGTGGCAGCGGTTGCGGCGCGACCTGTGCTGGGCCGGTCTCGCGGTGACCGGCGACGAGGACCATGACTTCCACGTCCGGCAGTGGTCGCCGGTGGACCTGGAGTTCCACCGGCGCAGCCGGGGCATCGGCGTCGGGCAGCGCTACGGGGCCACCTACTGGGGCCGGGCGTACGCGCCGCCGCCGGCTGGCCGGCCCCCCGCGCGCCGGCCCGTCGTCGCGCTGCCCCGCCCCGACCTGGACCGGCTGCGGCGCGACGACCCGACCCTGACGGCCGTCCTGGAGGCGCGCCGCTCCGCGCGGGAACACCACGACGGGCGGCCGATCACCCTCGACCAGCTCGGCGAGTTCCTGTTCCGCTGCGCGCGGACCGTCCTCGTGGGTGACCTGGACGGCGTGGAGCTGCGCGCCCGCCCGTACCCCAGCGGTGGTGGCCTGCACGAGCTGGAGGTGTACGTGGTCGCCGACCGGGTGGCGGGGTTGGCGGCGGGCACCTACCACTACGACGGGCACGACCACGCGCTCGGCCTGGTCCGGCCGCCCGACGGCGCCTCCCGCCGGCTGCTGCACGCGGCCCGGGACAGCGCCGGGGCGGAGCGCACCCCGCAGGCGCTGCTCGTCGTCACCGCCCGGTTCGGCCGGCTGATGTGGAAGTACGAGGGCCTGGCGTACGCGCTCGCGCTCAAGAACCTCGGCGTGCTCGTCCAGACGATGTACCTCGCGGCGACCGCCATGGGGCTCGGCGGCTGCGCCCTCGGCGCCGGTGCGCCGCACGCCTTCACCCACCTCACCGGCGTCGACCCGCTCGTCGAGGACGTCGTCGGCGAATTCACCCTGGGCACCGTCGCCCAGTCACCGCGATAGGAGCCCGTGTGCGGAAACTACGGCTACGCGACCACGTCTACGTGGCACCGACCCCCTCCGGGGCGCACATCCTGACGCTGGACGGACCGGTCTCGCTGACCGGCCCGTCCGTCGCCCGCTGGATCGAGGCGCTGGCGCCCCGGCTGGACGGGCGGTTCTCCGTCGAGGAGATCACCTCGGGGCTGCCCGAGGCGCACGCCGCGATGGCGACGTCGCTGATCACCCGCCTGCGCGAGGCCGGCGTGGTCCGAGAGGTGCCGGACGGCGACGCCCGGGCGATCGCGGACCCGCCGAGCGCCGACGTCGCCGAGCTGTCCTACCTGGATGCCCACGGCGTACCCGCCGAGGCCGCGCTCACCCGGTTCCGTCGGCTCGCCGTCGTGGTGGTCGCCGACGACGACTGGTCGACGGCGGTCGCGGACGCGCTGCGCCGCTGCGGCGCCGCCGACGTGCGCACGCACCCCGCCGCCGACCCGCCCGCCGACGACCTTCCGGTCGACCTGCTGCTGCACGTGACCGGCGCCGCCGACGGGGAGAGCCACCGGCGGATCGAGCGGCTGGCCCGGCGGCGGGGCGCGGCCGCCGCGTACGCCCTGCTCGACGGGGCGGACGTGTGGCTGACGCCGGTGCTGCCGCCCGGCTCCGGCGGGGACGCCGCCCCGGCGCCGTCCTCGCTGCTGGCCCGGCTGCCCGAGGCCCCGCAGACGGCGGCCCCGATCGCCGAGGTGCACCGGACGGTGGCGGTCGCCCAACTCGTCCGCGCCGCGTTCGGGTGGGCCACCGACACCGGCGCACCGCGGCGGGCCGGGAAGCTCACCCGGCTCGGCCCCGACCTGGCCACCCGCCGGCTGCACTGCCTGCCGCACCCGTTCTGCGCCCCCGTCGCCGCGCCCGACCCCGACGGCTTCCTCGCCCGGGTCGCCGCGCTGCGCGGGTCGCCGGCCGTCGCCGACCGTGACTTCTCCACGTCCGCCGTGCGCGCGGCCGACGACACCCTCGGCCCCTTCCGGTACCTGTCCGACGACGCCGTCGCGCAGAGCCCGCTCACGGTCGCGCGGGCGCAGGCCCGCGACCCGCTGGCCCGGGGACTGGGATGCGACGCCGCCGGCGCGGCGGTCCGCGCCGTGGCCTTCGACTATCCGACCGCCCGCGTCGAGGCGGCCCGGCGCGCCCTGACCCGGTACGCCGGCCTGATGGTCGACCCGCGCCGGCTGGTCGACGGGGCCGGCCGCCCGCTCGCGCCCGGCGACGCCGAGGCGGACGACCTGCACCGGCTGCTCCGCGCGGGGCTGCCGGACGGCCACGTGTACGGGCTCGACCTCGCCAGCGGGGCCGTGCTGCCGGTGCCCGTCGCCACGGTCTTCACCCGGCTGGCGGGCGCCGTGGCGGCACCGGTCGGGCTCGGCGAGGGCTTCGGGCCCTCGTGGGACGCGGCGGTCGCCCGCGGCCTGGCCAGCCACTGGTCGTACGACCCCGCGCTGATCGCCGACGCGGCGGGGCGTCCCGTCCGGGTCGAGGCGACGGACCTCGACGACGTCGGCCGACGGTGCCTCACGCTCCTGGCGGAGTTCGGTGAGGTGCCGCAGGTGCACGACCACGGCGGTCGGCACGGCGTCAGCGTCCTCTCCTTCCGGCGCGACGGCGTCACAGTGGCCCGCACCAGCGGCGCCGGGGTGGACGCCTGGCGGCGAGGGCTGCTGGAGGTGACGTTCGTGGTGCAGCGACTGGTCCACGGTGGCGGCTACCGGCCACCGGCCGCCGCCGCGACCCGCGCGGGGACGCCGGCGCCGGTGGACGCCGGGTTCGACGTCGCCGCCGCCGTGGCCGGCCTCGCCGCGACCGGACGACGCGCGGTCGTCGTGCCGCTCGACCACGACCCGGCGGTCGCCGCGATCGCCGCCAACCCGTTGAAGGTGGTGATCGTCAATGGCTGACCGGACGACGGTGTCGGTGCTCGGTGCCGGGCTGATCGCGGAGGCGGTCGCCGCCGGCGCCGGGGTGACGCCCCGGGTGGCCGGACCGGACGAGAGGCTGCCGGCCGGGCCGGTCGTCGTCACCGCGGACGGCTGGGTGCCCCTGGTCACCGACGAGCTGCGGCGGCGGGCGTCCGGACCGGTCCTGCCGGTCCGGGCCGAGCTGGACCGGCTCGTCATCGGGCCGTGGGAGGTCGCCGGGGAACGGGGCTGCGCCCGCTGCGCCGAGCGGCGTCGAGGGCTGGCCAACCCCACGCAGCGCGGCGAGAGCGAGGTCCGGAACCGGCACGCCGCGCGGCTGGCCGAGCCGTCCCCGCTGCTCACCCGCGAGGCCGCCACCGTGGCGGCGGCGCTGGTCGCCGACGACCTGCGCGCCCACGCCGAGGGGCGGGTGCCGCGCAGCCGCGCCGCGATCGTGGAGGTCGACCTGCGCGAGCTGACGGTCACGGTGCACCGGATGCTGCCGTACCCCCGGTGCGAGGTGTGCGGGCCGGAGTGGGTCGACGAGCCGGACCACGCGCTCGCCGACCGGCGGGTGATCCCGACCCACCGGCCGGGCAGCCCCCGGGGTCGCGACCTCGTCGCCGAGCTGGACGCCCTGGTGGACACCTACGTCGACCCGCGTACCGGGATCGTGCGCAAGCTCGCCGACCACACCCTCGGCGGGCAGATCGTCACCGTGGCGGAGCTGGCGGGCAGCGTCGGCGAACGTAACGGCTACGGACGGGCGCCGCAACGCCGGGCGAGCCGGACCACCGCCCTGCTGGAGGCACTGGAACGCTTCTCGGCCGTGCCGGGGGACCGCCGGTCGGTCACGGTGGGCTCGTACCACGACCTCGCGGACCGGGCGCTGGACCCGCGCACCCTCGGGTTGCACCCGGCCGAGGCGTACGCCGAACCCGATGTCGTGTTCGAGCCCTTCGACCCGGATCGCGCCTACCGCTGGACCTGGGGCTGGTCGTTCCTGCGGCAGAGTCCCCTGCTCGTCCCCGAGACGCTCGCCTACTACGGCAACTACCCGCACGGGCCGGACGGCCACGGCTTCGTCTACGAGATCTCCAACGGCTGCGCCCTGGGCAGCAGCCTGGAGGAGGCCGTCCTCTACGGGACGCTGGAGGTCGCCGAGCGCGACGCCTTCCTGCTGGCCTGGTACGCGCGGCTGCCCCTGCCCGAGATGGACCTCGGCACGCTGGACGTCGAGGCGGCGTTGCAGGTGGCGTCGCTGCGGGCGGAGACCGGCTACCGGATCCGGCTGTTCGACATGACGGCCGAGCAGGGCATCCCGGCGGTGTGGGCGCTGGCCACCGCCCCGGCCGGGTCCGCCGGCGCGGCGCTGGTCTGCACGGCGGGCGCCCACGTGAGCGGCGAACGGGCGACCCGGGCCGCGCTGGCGGAGCTCGGCGGCACCCTGATCGGGGCCGTGCGGCAGTCCGCCGACCCGGACGTCCTGGCGCGGGCGGCCCGCATGGTCGACGACCCCTCGGCGGTGCGGGAGATGGAGGACCACCAGGTGCTCTACTACGACCCGCGGGCCGCATCGCGGCTGTCGTTCCTCACCGGACGTACGCCCACTCGGGGCATCGGCGCGGTCGGCGTCGACACCGGCGACTTCGCCCACGACGACATCGGGGCGTTGACGCGCGCCGTCGTCGACCGGTACGTCCGGCTCGGGATGGACGTGGTCGTCTTCGACCAGACGCCGGAGGAGTTGCGGCACACGGGCCTGCACGCGGCGAAGGTCCTCGTCCCGGGCACGCTGTCGATGACCTTCGGCCACCGCTACCGCCGGACGGACCTGCCGCGCCTGCGGGAGGCCCGCCGCCGGTGGGGGCTCACGGACAAGCTCCTCGCCGACGCCGACATCAACCCGCATCCGCACCCCTTTCCCTGACGGCCGGAATCACCCTGGAAGGGCTCCCATTCGATATCGGGGGCCCTTTCTTCGGCGTGCCCGGCGGTTTCCTTCCGGCGTTCAACGCGCGCATGGACGACCGTGAGATCGGCTGCCAGGATGTGCGCACCGGAATCCGCTACGGATTCCCGGAAGTGGGAAAGGAGAATGAAATGGCGATGAATGAGCACTCGCCGGAGTTCGCGATCAGCGACCTGCCGGTGGACGTCTTCGAACTGTCGACCGCCGGGCTGGAGGTCGAGTCGCTGACCGCCGGTCACGGCATGGTGGAGCACGGCGGATCGAACGCGTGCAACTCCATGGTGCTGGCGTGCAGCTGCGGGCAGTGCGCGTGCAGCTCGGGCTCGTGTCACGAGGTCTGGTGACGGCATCGCGTCGACGCGTCGCCGGCGGTACACCGACAGACCGCCGGTGACGCGCTGAGGCGGGTCCGGTCGGGCGGGAGTTTCGCTCGGCCGGACCCGTTCCGCCGGTGCCCGCCGGGGGTGTTCAACACCGTTGCTGGACGCCCCGGAGGGTTCGTGTCACCCTCGCCGGGCCGGGGCCCGTCGTGGCCGGAAAAAAATAGGTGGAGGCAAGATGAAGAAAGAGATGAGCGGCCCGAATTTCGCGATCAGCGACCTGCCGGTCGACGTCTTCGAACTGTCGATCGAGGGGCTGGAGGTGGAATCCCTGACCGCCGGGCACGGTATGCCCGAGCACGGCGCCTCCGGGCACCTTTCCCCGGTCGTCTCGGGATGCAGTTGCGGTTCCGCGTGCTACTTCCACTACTGATGACGGCACGTATCGCGGCGGCCCCTCGCCGGCCCGGAGCCATTCCCGGCACCGTTCGGCGGGAGTCGCGGTGAGCCGGCGCGCGGCGTCGGTGCCGGCGCGGACGCCCGCGGTCCTGCGCCGCGCCGCGCTGCCGGTCGCCGTCCTCGACGCGTTGCGGTTCCCCCGCACGGCGCGGGGGGTCGACGAGGCCGTACGACTGCGGGCCGACATCGCCCGGCGGGGCCGGGACCTCGCCGACGCGCTGCACGCGATGGTCGGTCGGCTTCCGGCCGGGTCCCCCCTGCGACCGCGGATCGTCGGCCTGCGCCGCGCCCTGCACGCCGGCCGGCGCCCGGCCGGCCGGGAGTGGACGCCCGAGGTCGCCGGCCACCTGCCGGCGGCACTCGCGGAGGCGGTCTCGCGCTGGTCGGTCGACCTCGTGGCGGTCGGGGCCGCCGAGGAGGCCGTCGACGGGCTCCTCGCCGCCGAGCACGAGCAGCGGCGGGCCGTCCTGGTGAAGGCCGCCACCGACCCGAGCTTCCGGGTCGCGCTCGGGGGCACGAGCCCGACCCTCGCCGCCGAGCTGGAGAAGTGGATCGGTCAGCCGCACCGGATCCCCCGGGCCAGGACCACGCTGAGCGTCGCCCGCTACCTGGCCCGCGCGTCGGCGAAGACCAGCCCGCTCAGTGCCTTCCTGACCAGCGGGCCGGTCGAGTGGGTCCCGTACGGTCCCGCACTGGCCGTCCGGCCGGGAGCCGGTCGCGGCGCGTTCGAGTTGTCCTACGCCCACCTGCGCGAGGAGATCGCCCACCTCGTCGTCGGGCACCCCGCCGTGCGGGACGAGGCGCCACTGACGCTCAACCCGACCGCCCACGTCGCCGACGAGCACGTCCTCTACCTCCCCTCCGCAGGCTCGGAGGCACTCTGCGCCGTGCCCGCCCGCCCGTCGGTGCGGGGACTGTTCTCGTTGCTCGGCCCCGAACCGCACGGGCTGCCCCGCAGGGAGCTGCGGAACCGCCTCGCCGGTGGCGACGCCCGCCTGCACGAGCAGGTCGACACCTTCCTCGACCACCTGTTCCGCAACGGCCTCGTCGTGCGGGCCCTGCCGGTCGCGCGCATCGAGGACGTGCCCGCCGCGCCGGCCGACTGGCTCGCCGACCGCCTCGCCGGCCGCGCCGCCGGCGAGCATGCCGGCGCCACGGACGAGCATGCCGGCGCCGCCCTGGCCGCCGACCTGACCGCCCTCACCGAGGCCTTGTCGGTACGGCCGTCCGCCGACGACCCGGTGGCCTACGGTGACCACCGCGCCGGGCTGGTCGCCCGGGTGCACGGGCTCACGGCGCACGTTGGCGCGGACGACCGGCGCCGGGCGGTGTTCACCAGTGTCGCCGGCCTCCACGTGCGCGACACGGTCGTCTCGGCGGAGCCGCTGGGGACCTGTTCCGTCGCCGCCTGGCAACCCGTCCTCGACGACCTCGACGCGCTGCGGCGGTGGCTCGCCCCCTGGTCGCCCCTGCTCCCGGTCAGGCTGGCGCTCACCGAGATCCTCGGTGACCGCGTCGCCGCCCGGGGAGCCGTGCCGGTGCTCGAGGTCTACCGCGAATTCCAGGCGGCCCTCGGCGCCGACGGTGAGGCCGGCGGGGAGCTGCGTCGCTGGCTCGCCCCGACGATGCCCTCCTGGCGGGGGGAGAGCCCGTTCGCGTCGGTGCGACGCCTGGGTGGCGTGCTGCGCTCCGCCGCCGGTGCCCTCGCCCCCTTCCCGCTGGCGTCCGGCGAGCCGGGCGTGGCCCGGACGCAGGTGGACGTCGAGCCGCGGGTGCTGCGGGAGGCCGCTGCGGCCTACCCCGCCTGGGTTCCGCCACTGCGCTCGATCGGCGTGCTGCTCCAGCCCACAGGCGAGGACGCCGGCGGACCCAGGGCGGTGGTCAACTCGGTCCGGACGGGCTTCGGTTCGCTGCGGGCCCGCATCGATCACCTCGCCGGTGTGCCCGGGGCGGGGCTGATCGCCGACGAGGGCAGCGGCCCGATCTACGCCGGCCTGCGCAACCGGTTCGGGATGTCGATCAACGACCACCGTCCCCGGCTGCCGTACGAGATCGTCGACGTCCCGTACCTGCCGCCCGGGCCGGGCGCGCCCCGACGGCTGGCGGTCGGTGACCTGGTCGTGCGGCACGAGGAGGAGACCGGGCTGCTCGCGCTCTGGTCGGTGGCGCACCGGCGCTTCGTGCGCGTCGTGCACACCGGCATGGGGGCCTCGGCCTACCTGCCGATGTTCGCCCAACTGCTGACGACGCTCTCCGGCGAGCTTCCGTCGCACCTGCCCGTGCCGCCGGTCGCCGGGGTGCGGACCGTGGACACCGGGGACGGGCGGCGGGACTGGCCCCGGCTCGTCGCGGGCCGGCTCACCCTCCGCCGCTCCCGGATCCATCTGGCCGCCGCCCGCGTACCCGTGCCGCAGGCCCACGAGAGCGACGGCCGCTTCCTGCTGCGGCTGGCGGAGTGGCGGCGGGCGGAGCAGCTGCCCCGGCGGGTCTTCTTCCGGGTCTCCCGCGACGACTCCGGCGTCGAGCCCCTCCCGCCGGTCGGACCGGCCGGGGCCTACTGGGCGGGAAACAAGTGGCACAAGCCGATCTATCTCGACTTCGACAGCTGGTTCCTGGTCCAGGGTCTCGTCGCCGCGGTCCGTCGGCCCGGTACCACCGGGATCTCCTTCGACGAGGCGCTGCCCGACCCGCTGGCGCCGGGCACCGGCCCGGAGCATCACGTCAGCGAGTTGGTCCTCGACGTCGCCGGCGCGGACTGACGAGGGCTCGTCCCGGCGCGGAGACGACGGTGGGGAGGGACGGTGATCCGTCCCTCCCCACCGTCGACCGTGCCGCTCAGGACAGGAACTTGTCCAGGGCGGCCTCGATGCTGCCGGAGTCCGGCGCCGCGTGCGACTTCATGGTGGTCTTGTTGTACGAGATGAAGCTCGGGCAGCGCGCCGCGGGGGCGCTGACGGTGCCGCCGTCGCCGATCTTCTCGCCGGTCTTCGCGGCGTAGAAGGTCAGGGTGTAGCGCGACGAGATGTAGTCGATGGTGACCTGCTTGCCGGCGCTGTCCTTGTACTGGCACTTCTTCGGCGCGCCCTCGCTGCCCTCGACGAACTTGAGGCAGCCGACCACGGACACCGTCTGGAAGTCGGCGCTCTTGGCGTAGTAAGGCTTGTTCGAGGCGACCGACTTCGACGACCAGAAGTTCGGCCGGTCGGGGTTGTTCGAGAACGTGTACGCCTTGGCGCCGGACGGGCCGTTGTAGGTGGCCGCGTTCAGGATCTGGCCGCCGTCGCAGACGTTGGACAGGTCGCTGGAGTAGCGGGCGGTGACCGCGTTGTTGTTCGGCTCCTGCGTCTCCTGCTGCCCGGGGGTGGGGGAGGCGTCCGTGCCCGGCGTGCTGCTGGTGCCGGCGTCGGGGCTGGGGCCGCCGGTCGCGACGATGGTGGGCTCGTCGTCGTCACCGTTGACCAGGACGAGGCCGATGCCGGCGCCGCAGATGGCGAGCACGAGGACCACCGCGCCGGCGACCAGTCCGATGACCAGGCCCTTGTTCGACTTCTTCGGCGGCGGGAAGGGAGCGCCGAACTGCGGCGCCTGCGCTGGCTGCCCGTAACCCGGGTACCCGCCCTGCTGCGGGGCCGGCGGCCCGCTCCAGGGGGTGACGTTCGGGTCCGGCTGCTGCCCTCCGTACGGAGGGTAACTGTCGCTCATGTGAAGCCCTTATCGCTGTCGACGTGTGCCCAGGCACGGGATCAGGGATCAGGGTAGTGAGCGCCGCAAACCGTGACGATGGGCGGCTGAATTCGATAGAGGCACAGTTCGGTACCGACGGCGTCACGCGTGACTCTACGTACGAGTTACGGGCCAGTACGTGGCGAGATGCCCACAGATCCGGGGGTCGCGGACCGTGTGGATCCGGGCCGCCGGAAGGGAATTCCGTTGTGCGGCCCCGGGTGCGGCCCGATGGGCGGGTCCAAGCCGGTGGTGTGACCAACATCACTCATTCGTGAGCCGAGATGTAGCCGACATTCCGCTAGGAAGACCGCGACCGCCGGCCCGGACGCCTGCTCTGGGCGTCCGGGCCGACCGCGCCGGTGCCGTGCTGGTGAGGGGCGGATGTCAGGCGGGCGCGCAGGTCACCGTCGTCGTGGCGGCGCCCCCGGTGGTGCTGCCGAGGAAGCCGAAGGTGGCCTGCGCGCCGGGGGCGAGGGCGCCGTTCCAGTCCACGTGGCGGGCGGTGACCTCGGCCCCGTTCTGCGTCAGCCGGGTGTTCCAGGACTGGCTGATCCGCTGGCCGTCGGTGAACGCGAAACGGACGGTCCATCCGGAGATCGGCGCGGCACCGGAGTTGCGTACCGTCACCTCGCCCTGGAAGCCGCCCTGCCACTGGCCCGCCACCCGATAGCTCGCGGCGCAGCCGTCAGCCGGGCCGGTGGGCGTCGGCGTCGGGCTGGCGGTGGGCGTCGGCGTGGGGCTGGCGGTGGGGGTCGGAGTGACGCCGCCCAGCGCCGCGGCCAGGGCCGGGTACCAGCGGTCGGCCATCTTCTGGTCGCCGGCCGCGTTCGGGTGCACGCCGTCGTAGGTGTCGGTGGCCGTGCTGAACCCGGTCCACTGGTCGACCACCACCACCGGCGAGGCGGGGGTGCCGGTCGCCGCCGCCCAGCCGTCGATCGCGCCGTTGAGGGCCGTCACCCGCTGGCCGCACTCCGGGCACGTGGGCGGCGCCATGGGGATGATCTTCGCGACGAGGACCCGCATCGCCGGGTTGCTGGCCCGCATCTGGTCCACCAGCCTGCCGTACGCGGCGAGGATCGTGGCCGGCGGGATGTTGCTCCACACGTCGTTGGTGCCGAAGTGCATCAGGACGATGTCGGGCCGGGTGGCGGCGAGCCAGCCCGGCAGCAGGTTCTGGTTGGCCACGTTGGTCACCAGGTAGCCGCCGTGCCCCTCGTTGTCGCCGTCGTGGGGCTGGCCGCAGCCCTGCGGGCCGAGCGTCCCGACGAAGTCGACGTCGGTGTGGCCGGTGGCCTGGAGGCGGTTCCAGAGCACGGAGCGCCAGCAGCCGGGGGACCCGGTGATCGAGTCGCCCAGCGGCATCACCCGTACGGGCGCGGCGACCGCCGGCAGCGCGGGGGAGGGGGCGGTGA
>NZ_WAAS01000173.1:0-14340 GCF_008806585.1 Micromonospora sp. AMSO12t | reverse complement strand
CGCCCGGTACGCGTCGCCGAGGTCCCGCCAGATCAGGTACTGGGAGAGCCCGTCGGTGGCGATGTGGTGGATGACCAGCACCAGCGCGCAGTCCGTGGGCCGGCGCAGCAGCACCGCCCGCAGCGGGCCGTCCTGTTCGAGCCGGAGCGGCTGCTCGCCGACGGCGTGGATGAGCGTACGCAGGGTCTCGTCGTCCACGTCGCCGACGTCGCGGACCTCGATCGCGCCCGAGCCGGCGGGGTCGACGAGCCGCACCGGCCCCGCTCCGGTCTCGGCGAACCGGGACCGGAGCAGGTCGTGCCGAGCCTGCACGGCGACGAGGGCGGCCCGCAGCACGTCGGTGTCGAGGACCGGCTCGGCGAGCACGGCCGTCACCACGTTGCTGGTCGAGCTCTCGGGCGCGAGTCGGTACAGCGCCCACTGCGCGGCCTGACCGACGGACAGCTCCCGGGTGTCCCCGTCGCCGGCGTTCACTTGGCGCCGAGCACGAAGTCGGTGAGGTCCCGGACGCGGACGAAGTTGCCGACCTCCTCGTCCGGCACCTCGATGTCGAAGTGCATCTCGGCGGCGCCGAGCAGGTCGACCAGCTTGAGCGAGTCGAGGCCGAGGTCCACGAAGGTGTCGTCGGCGGAGATCGGCCGGTCCTGCTCCTCGGTCATCAGCTTGCGGGTCAGCTGCTCGACGTCGGCGGCCACCTGGTCAACGGTCATGTCAGTGTCCTTTCGGGAGGGTGTTCAGGGCATCCGGACGATCTGGCCGGCGTAGGCGAGGCCGGCGCCGAAGCCGAGCAGCAGCGCCTTGTCGCCGGGCTTGGTACGGCCGCTCTCGTGCAGCCGGCTCAGCGCGAGCGGCACCGAGGCCGCCGAGGTGTTCCCCGTGTCGATCACGTCCCGGGCGACCTTCTCCTCGGGGATCTCCAGGATCTCGGCGAGCTGCTCGATGATCCGCAGGTTCGCCTGGTGCGGCACGAACCAGTCGATCTCCGACAGGTCGATTCCGGCGCGGGCGCAGGCCTCCCGGGCGACCGGGGGGATGTTCTTGGTGGACCACCGGTAGACCAGCGGCCCGTTCATCGAGGCGTACTCCTTGCCGTCCTTGGCCCACTTGGTGCCGAGGATCGGGGCCCGCCGGCCGTCGCTGCCCCACACCACCGGGCCGATGCCCTCGGTCCCGGAGCGGGAGATCACCGCGGCGCCCGCGCCGTCGCCGAAGATGACGTACGTCGCCGGGTCCTCGGGGTCGATGAACTCGGTGAGGTGCTCGGCGCCGACGACCAGCACGTTGCGCGCCTCGCCGAGCCGGACCGCGTTCGACGCGACCGACACCGAGTAGGCGAAGCCCGCGCAGGCGGCGTTCAGGTCGAACGCGCCGGTGGCGGGGATGCCGATCCGGTGTGCGACCTCCGGCGCGCCGCCCGGGATCCGATCCCGCTTGGTGGCGGTGGCCAGGATGAGCAGGTCGACCTCGGAGGGGTCGACGTTCGCCATCGCCAGCGCCTTCGCGCCGGCCTCGGCCGACATCACCGGCACGGTCTCCCCGGGACCGGCGGCGTGCCGGGTCTTGATGCCCGTGCGCTCCTCGATCCACTCCGTGGTCACGTCCGTACGCAGTGCGATGTCCGGGTTGGTGACCACGCGGGTGGGCCGATAGGCGCCGAGCCCGGTGATCGCCGAACCGAAGATGCTCGACATCGTTCTCCCTTCGTCAACCCGGCCGGCAGCCGTGTCGAGGACTGCCGGGAGAAAGGCTCGGGCAGCCGCCTCATAGCTTCTCTACATATCGACGCGGCATAGGAATGCCATAGCCGGCGGCGGAAGTCTGCGCCGGGCACGGACCGCCGAGGCCCGAAGGCCGATCGAGAAGGTCCAGGATGAGAGACTTCACTGACAGGGTGGCGGTGGTCACCGGCGCCGGCTCGGGCATCGGCCGCGCGCTCGCCGTCGAGCTGGCCGCCCGGGGCGCCCTGCTCGCCGTCTCCGACGTGGACGACGAGGGGCTGCGGGAGACCGTACGGCGCTGCGCGGGCCGCGACGGCCAGGTGCGCGGATACCGGCTGGACGTGTCGGACCGCGCCGCGGTGCTGGCGCACGCCGAGCGGGTCGAGGGCGACTTCGGCCGCGCCGACCTGGTCGTCAACAACGCCGGGGTGACCCTGCTCGCCTCGGTCTCCGACGGGGCCTGGGAAGACCTCGAATGGGTCATGAACGTCGACTTCTGGGGAGTCGTGCACGGCACCCGGGCGTTCCTGCCGCTGTTGACGGCGTCGCGGGGTCACCTGGTCAACGTCTCCAGCGTGCTGGGGCTGGCCGGTGCGCCGATGCAGAGCGGGTACAACGCCGCCAAGTTCGCCGTCCGGGGCTTCACGGAGGCGGTGGCACAGGAACTGCGGGCCGACGGGGTGCCGGTCGGGGTGAGCTGCGTACATCCCGGCCGGATCAGGACGAACATCATGCGCAACGCCCGCAACGACGGGTTGCGCGACTACCAGGCGGTCCGGGAGCACTTCGAGCGTTCGGTGGACGTCACGGCGGAGCACGCCGCCCGAGTCATCCTGCGCGGGGTGGCCCGCAACCGGGCCCGGATCCTGGTCGGGGCGGACGCCTACCGCACCGAGATCCTGACCCGGCTGCTCGGACCGTGGTACCCGAGGCCGGCCGCCGGCCGTGGCCGGCGGCCGGTCACATCGACAGGCCGCCGTCCACGGTGACCACCTGACCGGTCAGGTACGACGCCCGGGAGGAGAGCAGGAACGCCACCACGTCGGCGATCTCCTCGCTACGCCCGAGCCGGCCCAGGGCCACCCGGTCCCGGGCGATCGCGCCCAGCTCGTCGGAGAGGGCGGCGATCATGTCCGTGTCGACGTAGCCGGGCGCCACCACGTTCGCCCGGATGTCGTACCGGCCGACCTCCTTGGCGAGCGCCTTGGTGAAGCCGATGATCCCGGCCTTGGAGGCGGAGTAGTTCGTCTGCATCGCGTTGCCGGCCACCCCGGACACCGAGGAGACCGTGACGATCGACCCCCTGCGCCGGCGCATCATCCGGCGGACCACCGCGCGGCAGACGTGGTAGGTGCCGTCGAGGTTCACCTCCATCACGGAGCGCCAGTCGGCGTCGGCCATCAGGGCCAGCGGCCGGTCCCGGATGATCCCCGCGACGGTGACCACCGCCTCGGGGTCGCCCAACTCCCGCTCGGTGGTCGACACGAAGTTCCGCACCGCGGCGGGGTCGGCGACGTCGACCGCCAGCGCCAGCACGCGCCCGCCGTCTCCGGCCGCCTCCGCGACGACCTCGTCGGCGGCGTCCTTGCTGGACTGGTAGCACATGGCCACGTCGTAGCCGTCCCGGACCAGCCGCAGCACCACCGCCCGGCCGATCCCCCGGGAGCCGCCGGTGACCAGGGCGACGGGCCGCCCACCGGCGCTCACCGCGCCGCCCCGGACGCCACCGGGGCCGGCTCGGCCGGCTGCGCGGGGACCGCCGGGTGGGACTCCCGGGTCGCCGCGTCGAGGGACGCGCGCAGGGACTCCACCGACCGCATCGCACCGACCAGGCGGCCCACCCGCAGCACCACGGTGGACCCGACGACGCTCTCGCCGGTGACGAAGGCGGTGTCGGCGACCAGCCGGGTCATGGTGACGTGGTGCTCCACCGTCTCCCCCGGCAGCACCGGCCGGCCGAACCGGATGCGCTCGAAGACCCCGGCCACCGGCACGCCGTCGGTCAGCACGTCCGGCATCGGCCGGTCGTGCCGGATGAGCACGAGCGCCGCCTGCCCCCAGGACTCCAGCAGCAGCGACATCGGCAGCGGCCGGTCACCGGTGACGGTCAGCGAGCCCACCAGCCGCCGGCGGGGCACCAGCTCGGTGACCCGGTCGACCAGCAGCATCGGCGGCCGGTGCGGAATGATCCGCCTGATCTCCTCGATCCCCATCATGGTGCGCACTCCTCGCTCGCGTAGCGCAGCAGCACCTCGGCGACCGGCACTGCGGCGGCGGCGACCTCGCCCCGCCACAGGTCGCCGCTGCGGCGGATGGTCACGACGAGTTCGTCGTCGCCCCGGAAGGGCAGCAGGAACCGGCAGCTGACGATCTCGGCCAGCGTCAGCTCGGGGGCCGCGGCGCGGACCGCCCGGTGCACGAACTCGAAGATGTGGACCCCGGGCAGCAGCGGAAATCCGGGGTAGTGGCCGGCGAAGACCGGATCGTTGAGGTCGGGGCGGATTCGGGCCACGATCGTGTCGGGGGCGACGTGCTCCACGTCGACGGGGACGGCCGTCGCGCAGTCGGCCGTAGTCAGGGCGTTCACCCGGCCACCATGCGACGACCTGCTATATCTTCTCTACAACGCGGCGGGTCGCCTCAGGCCGGGCACCCGTGTGGACGAGTGGGCGCAGGCACCGCTGAACCGCGGGTCACACGACGCAGAACTCGTTGCCCTCGGGATCGGCCATCACGACGTGGCTGGGGACGCCGCCCACCACGTCCTGACTGACCACCGTGGCGCCTGCCCCGCTCAGCCGCCGCACGGTCTCGGTGACGCGGGGCCACCGAACCTCCTGCGGATTGTCCCGACCGCCCGCCTTGATGTCGATGTGCAACCGGTTCTTGGCCACCTTCGGCTCGGGCACCTTGAGGAACGAGACACTCGGCCCCACCCCCCGCGGGTCGACCAGGTAGGCGCCGTCGTTCCACTCCTCCGGCGGCACCTCCCAGCGGATCAGCCACTCCTGCCAGCTCGCGAAGCCCTCCGGCACGGGGGCTTCCACGTAGCCGAGGGCCTCGCGCCAGAACGCGGCCAGGCGCGCCGGATCGGCGCAGTCGACAGTGATGCCCCAGACGACGGTCATGCACCATCTATACCGGAGCCCCGGGTGCCGCCGGTCGCCGGGTCAGTTCCCCACCGCGCTCAGCGCCCCGGCGCCCGCCACCAGCACCCGGTCGGCCTGGTCGGCCTTCTCCCGGGCGAAGACGCGCACGAGGTCGTGGAAGCGGAACCGCTGCCGCCGGCCGCCGTCGGACTCGACGATCTCCAGCAGCCGGGCGTCGACCAGGTTCTCCCCCACCTCCTCGCCGGCGTGCCGGGACACGCCCAGCACCTCGGCGGTGCACCAGCTGGGGAAGGCCGGCGTACGCAGCAGCGCCAGCCGGCGCAGGGCGAGCTGCCCCAGGTCGGCCAACTGGTGGTAGCTGCTGTCCAGCCGTTCCCGGACGTCCATCGAGCCCAGCCGGAGCTCGTCCAGCCGGTACCGCTCGTCGGCGAGCCGGTCCGCCAGGTAACCGAGCGACCAGTGCGGGCGCGCCAGCAGCCGGGATCCGGCGACCCGGACGCCGAGCGAGAGCCGACCGCACAGCTCGACGATCCGGCCGGCGGCGTCGGCCTCCTCGGCGACCCGCTGCGCCCCGATGATCCGGCCGAGCAGCGCGAGCGCCTGCCCCCGGTCGAGGGTGCCGACCTCGATCGACGTGGCGCCGGCCAGCTCGGGCATGCGGAGCCGGCTGGTGACGATGACCTGACAGCCGGGGTCGCCGGGCAGCAGCGGGCTCACCTGCTCGTAGCCCGCGGTGCCGTCGAGCATGACCAGCAGCCGCCGGCCGGCGAGCTGGCTGCGGTAGAGCCGGACCCGCTCGTCGAGCCCCTTCGGGATCGCCGACTCGGCGTGGCCGAGGCTGCGCAGGAACCAGCCGAGCACGTCGTACGGCTCGACGGCGTTGCCCCGCGCGCGGCCGAGGTCGGCGTAGAGCTGGCCGTCGGGGAAGGCGGTCCGGGTGAGGTGGGCCGCGTGCAGGGCGAGCGTGCTCTTGCCGACGCCGGCCATCCCGGTGACCACGGCGACCGGCGGGCAGGCCCTCGGCTCGGCGGTCAGCACCCGGAGCAGCCCGTTGAGCTCCTCCTCCCGGCCGGCGAAGTCACCGACGCCGGGCGGGAGCATCGCGGGCCGCACGCCGTGCCAGCTCGGCTCCGCGACGACCGCCGGGGCCGGCGGGCCGGCGAGGATCGACCGGTACGCCTCGGTGAGCAGCGGCCCCGGGTCGACGCCCAGTTCGTCGGCGAGCACCCGGCGGCCCTCGTGGTAGGCGGCCAGCGCGTCGGCCTGCCGGTCGCAGTGCAGCAGGGCGGTCATCAGGTGGCCCCGCAGCCCCTCGTGCAGCGGGTGCTCGGCGACGAGCTGGGTGATCTCGGAGACCAGCCGGACGTGGCGTCCCAGCCGCAGGTCGGCTTCGATCCGGCTCTCCAGGACCGCCATCCGCAGCTCCGCCATCCGGTGCGACTCGGCCGTCATGAGGTGCTCGGTCACGTTGGACAGCGCGGGGCCGCGCCACAGCGACATGGCGGCGTGCAGCCGCTCGGCGGCCTCGGCGTACCGCCCGTCGCGCAGTGCCTCCCGACCGGCCTCGGCCAGGCGCTCGAACTCGTCGAGGTCGAGCCGGGCGGCACCGGTGCGGATCTGGTACCCCGACCACTGCCGGACGATGTCCACCTCGGCGCCGAGGTACTTGCGCAGCCGCGAGACGTAGTTGTAGAGCTGGGCGGCGAAGGTGGCCGGCGGGCGCTCCCCCCAGAGCAGCTCGCACAGCCGGGTGTCCGGCACGGTACGCCCCGCGGCGAGCAGCAACGCCGCGAGCACGGTGCGCTGCTTCGCACCGTCCAGCGCCACCTCCGATTCACCCTTCCAGGCCCCCACCGGCCCGAGTACCCGAAACTCCATCCTGGCTCCGTTCATCACGCCGCCCCGGGTAGAACAGTCGCCCGAAGACTCATCGGCGCCGGCAGCGTCCACATGCGTGGGCGGCACTCAATTTCCCGGCGACGTCACGCTGGCCGTTCAATTGATCACCGATCGTGACTAGGATGGGGCGGGTCGCACGTGGGGCGAGGAGCCGCCGCTGGCCCGGCCGGTCCCGCCGCCCGCGGACCTGGGCGGGTCCGCGCGCACCGGCGTGGCCAGCAATGGGGCATGAATGTGAGTAGTTTCCACTCATGAACTCCGCGCCCCGCTCTGGCACCGTGCAACGGTGACCTCGACTCCCCTGGCCGGCGCCACCGATCACGCCTGCTCCGGCGTACGGCTGGCCCCGCACTGGTGGGCCTCGGGGCTCGCGCTGCACGAACGCGCGCCGGGCGCGCCCGGCCGACGCTCCGCCGACGCACCGCACGACGCGGACGACGCCGGCCGGCGGCTGGACCGGTGGCGGGACGGGCACGGGCCGGGCCTCGGGGCGCGGCTCGCCGAGGTCGGCCTGGACGAGGCGGGGCTGCGCGACCTGCTGGCCGAGGACCGGGCCGCGCTCGCCGCCAGGACGACCCGCCCGGCGTGGGCGGAGACCGTCGAGGCGGCCCTGGCCGCCGCGGCGGCGTCGCGGCGGTCGGCCGAGGAGGCGGACTGGCGGTCGGCCGAGGAGGCGGACTGGCGGGCCGCCCTCACCGCGCCCCTGCAACCGTTCGTGGCAATCGCCGCCGACCGGTTTCTCGTCGGGGCCCGTCGGATCGCGACGGAGAGGACGGTCGACCTGGCCGCCCTCACCGACCGGTTCGCCGCCGCACTGGGTCGCCGCCTGCTCGCCGTCGCGGCCCGCACGCTGGTCTCGGAGCTGCACCGACGCCGGGCCGCCGGCCGGCTCGCCGGCGCCGACGGCCGGGCCCGCTTCGCCGACTTCGTGGCCCAGCTCTGCGACCCCGCCGGGCTGGCCGAGCTGGTCGACCGCTATCCCGTGCTGGCCCGCCTGCTGGCGCAGGCCGCCACGGCGGCCGCCCGGTCCGGGCTCGAACTCCTGACCCGGTTCGTCGCCGACCGCGACGACCTGGTGGGCACCCTGCTCGGCGGCGACGACCCCGGCCCGCTGGTCGCGGTCGACAGCAACCTGGGCGACGCCCACACCGGTGGCCGCACGACCAGCGTGCTGCGCTTCGCGGACGGCCGGCGCGTCGTCTACAAGCCGCGCGACCTGGCCTCCCAGGTCAGCTTCACCGGGTTCGTCGACTGGCTGGAGCAGCGGGCGCCGGGGCTGGGGCTGCGCGGGGTCGCCGCCCTGACCCGACCGGGCTACGGCTGGTCGGCGTACGTCGACGCGACGGCGCTGCGCCACCCGGGGCAGGCGGACGGGTTCTACCGCCGGCAGGGCGCCCTGGTCGCGCTGCTGCACGCCCTGCACGCCACGGACATGCACTACGAGAACCTGATCGCCGCCGGCGACACGCCGGTCGTGGTGGACACCGAGACGCTCTTCCACCCCGCGCTGGGCGAGCCGGTGGGCACCGGCGACCCGGCCGCGGACCTGCTGACCGCCTCGGTGCACCGGACCGGCCTGATACCGGTGATCGTCGTGGGCGACCAGGGAGCGATGGACCTGTCCGGCGTCGGCGGCGACCGGGGCGGGACCGCACCCGTCAGCGCGCTCGACTGGGCCGACCCGGGCACCGACCGGATGCGGTTGACCCGGCGGGCCGTCGACTTCGCCGGCGGCCGCAACCGACCCCGCGTCGGCGACGCCCTGGTCGATCCCGGTGCCCACGAGCCGGCGCTGCGGGCGGGGTTCCGGCAGGCGTACGAGACGATCCGGGCGCACCGTCGGGAGTTCACCGAACTCGTCGCGTCGTGCGCCGACGTCCCGGTACGGCTGGTCGCCCGGCCCACGTCGGCGTACCACACCCTGCTCACCGAGACCACCCACCCGGACGTGCTCGGCGACGCGCTGGAGCGGGACCGCGCGTTCGGCGTCCTCTGGTCCAGCGTGGCCGGGCACCCCTTCCTCGCCCAGTTCCCGCGGCACGAGGTCGCCGCGCTGTGGGCCGGCGACGTCCCGCTGTTCGAGGGCACTCCGGGCAGCCGGACCGTCCGGGTCGCCGGGGACGGCGAGCCGCTGCCCGTGCCGCTGGCCCGCTGCGGGCTCGACGCCGCGCTGGGCAAGATCGCCGCGCTGGGCGAGGCCGACCGGCGGCACCAGGAGTGGATCGTCGCGGCGACGCTGGCGACCCGTCGCCCGGTCGACGGCCGGCACGCCGCCGCACCGACGTCCCGGTCGGTCGCGGACGCCGCCGCGTCGCCGGAGCGCCTGCTCGCCACGGCGTGCGCGCTCGCCGACGAGATCCAGACCCGGAGCGTGACCGGCGCGGACCGGGTGAACTGGCTCGGCCTGGAGCTGGTCGACGACCGGCAGTGGCTCGTCCTGCCGATGGGGGCCGGGCTGGCGAACGGGCACCTCGGGGTCGCCCTCTTCCTCGGCCAGCTCGCCGCGGTGACCGGCACCGCCCGCTACGCCGAGCTGGCCCACCGGGCCGTCGCCGGGGTGCCGGGGCTGTTCCAGCTGCTCGACGCGCGCCCGGACCTGGTCGCCGCGATCGGCCCCGGCGGGCTGTACGGCCTCGGCGGCATCGCGTACGGGCTCGCCCGGCTGTCCACCCTGCTCGCCGACCCCGGGCTCGCCGGGCAGGCCCGCGCGGCGGTCGACCTGGCCGCCGCCGCCAGCGCGGGCTCGGCGGCCGTGGCCTGGGCCGACGGGGGCGCGGGCTGCCTCGCCGCCATGGACGCGGTGCACGCCGAGCTGGGCCACGCGCCGGCGGCGTCACTCGCCCGGGGCTGGGCCGACCGGCTCGTGGACGCGATCGAGCGGGACGAACTGCCGACGGGGGTGGGCTTCGCCGACGGGGTGGCCGGCATCGGCTGGGCGCTGGGCCGCCACGCCCGCACCGGTGGCGCCCGGTACGCGCGGGCGGGCCGGCGCGCGCTGCGCCGGGCCGGCACCCCGGGCGGCGACGGGGCAACGGGGTACGGCTGGTGTCGCGGTGCCGCCGGCCTGACGCTCGCCCACCACGCCCTCGCCCCCGACGAGGCGGTACGCCTGCTCACCGACCGTCCGCTGCTCGACGACCTCAGCCTCTGCCACGGCGAGCTGGGCGTCGCCGAGGCGACGGGTGTCCTCGACGGTGGCGCGGCCCGGCGACGTGCCGGCCGGATCCTGGACGCCGTCGACCGGTACGGGGCGTCCTGCGGGACCCCGGGCAACGTGCCCACCCCCGGTCTGCTCACCGGCCTCGCCGGCATCGGGTACGGGCTGCTCCGGCTCTCCGGGGCCGGGCCGGTGCCGTCGGTGCTGCTGCTGGAACCGACCCCTGAACCGCGCACCTCGGGTTGAGGTCCGCCGGGCGACCGACGACGATCTCCAGAGGAGCCGCCAGCTCCGGAAACGACCCACGAAGTCACCAACAGGAGGAATGACAGTTGTCCGAGAACCAGCTCCCCCCGTGCCGTGTCGACGAGACCGACTCAGCGGCGCCCGTCGACGACCCGGCCGGGGCGATGTGGCTGCAGCCCGTCGTGACCTTCGGGATCCGCGCGGCGGCCCTCGCCAGCCTGGTCGTGCCCGTGGGCATGGTGATCGGCGGTCTCGTCGGTGACGCCGGCGCGGCGGCGGACGCCGCGCCGCTGACGACCTGCTGCCCCGAGAAGCCGATGTGACGACGGAGCAGTAGCCGTTCGGGGGACCGGCGTCGACAGCACCGCGTTGGGCGAGGCCTGCCTCCTCGGATAGCGTGCGCAGTGTGTACCGCTCCTCGAAGTTCATCGGCAGGGACGCCGAACTGCGCGCGGTGCTGAACAGCCTCGAATCGGCGCGGGCGGGGCGGGGCGGCGCGGTCTTCGTGGTGGGCGAGAGCGGCGTCGGCAAGTCCCGCCTCGCGTCGAGGGTCGCGGAGCTGGCCACCGCGGCGGGCATGCGGGTGATGCGGGGCCGGGGCAGCACGATCGGCACCGCGGTGCCGCTGCGACCCCTCACCGAGGCGCTGCTGTCACTGCTGCGGTCCGGGCCGGTCGACCCCACCGTGCTCGGGCCGTACGGCCCGATCCTCGGCCGGCTCGTCCCCGACTGGGGCCGGCCGCCCGCCGACCAGGAGAACGCGTCCCTGGTGATCCTCGCCGAGGCCGTCCTCCGGCTGACCGGCGTGGCCGGCGCGGGGCGGGGTTGCCTGATGCTGCTGGACGACCTCCAGGACGCCGACACGGAGACGTTGACCGTGCTGGAGTACCTGATCGACAACCTCGCCCTGCAACCGACCCTGCTGCTGGGGGCGATCAGGGCGGAGCCCTGCGCGGCGTCGACGATCGCCCGCTCGGCCGCCCAACGCGGTCAGTGCACCCTCATCGAGCTGGGCCGGCTCGACGACGACGCGCTGCGGCAGATGGTCGGCGCCTGCCTCGACGCCGACCCGGAGCAGGTGCCGGCGGCAGCGCACGCCCTCGTCTCGACGGGCAGTGCCGGCAACCCCTTCCTGATCGAGGAACTCGTCGCCGGCATGGTCGACGGCGCGCTGCTGATCGGCGGCCCGGAGGGCTGGCGGCTGTCCGAGGAACTGCCCGCCGCCCTGCCGGGCACCCTGGCGCGGGGCATGGCGCAGGGGGTCGAGCAGCTCGGCCCCCAGGCCCGGGAGCTGCTCTCGATGGGCGCGCTGCTGGGCCAGCGGTTCCCGCTGGCCGTGGTGCAGGCGGCCACCGGGCTGAGCGACCACGACGTGCTCGACCACCTGTGCGGCGACGTCGCCGGGCGGCTGGTCACGGTGGACGACCAGCTCACCGACTGGTACGCCTTCCGGCACCGGCTGACCCGGGAGGCGCTGCTCAGTCTCCTCGGCCCCGCCGACCGCGCCCGGCTCGCCCAGCGGATGGCCGACGCGGTGGCGGCGGTCTTCCCCGGCCTGCCGGGCGAATGGTGCCAGGTGTCGGCCACGCTGCACCTGGAGGCCGACAACCCGGAGGCGGCCGGCCGGCTGTTCACCGAGGCGGGCCGGCGGGCGATCGCGCAGGGCGGCGCCACCACCGCGGTCGCCCTGCTCGACCGCGCGATCGGCCTGCTCGGCGAGAACCCGGTGGCCCGGGCGGCCGCCCTCGAAGCCCTGCTGCACGCCCTGGCGGAGGCAGGACTGGTCGAGCGGGCGCTCGCCTCGGTCAGCACCCTCGACCAGATCGGTGGCGTCGATCCGCGCCGGCGGGCGCAGCTGCACACCCGGCTGGCCTGGGCCGCGACGGTCGCCGGCCGCTCGGCCGAGGGGCTGGCACAGGTGGAGCAGGCGCGCGCCCTGCTCGGCCCGGACGCCGCCGCGGAGGACACCGCGCCGGTCGACGTGGTCGCCGCCCACCTGGTGCTGGACACCGCCGGGCAGGACCAGCTCGCCACCGCCGAGGCGCTGGCCCGCCGGGCCGCCACCGTCGCCGAGACCGTCCCCCTGCCGGTGGTGGCCTGCCAGGCCTGGCAGTTGCTCGGCGCGTTGATCCGGCACCGGGACCCGGCGGAGGCGACACGGTGCCTGGAACGGGCCCTGGCGATCGCCGCGCAGCACCGGCTGCCGATCTGGGAGATCCACGCACTGATCCGGCTCGGCAACGACGACGCGCTGCGCGACGCGCGGCTGGACCGGCTCGAACAGGCCCGGGAGCGGGCCTCCCAGGCCGGCGCGGTGACCGCGCGCCACCAGGCGGAGGCCAGCCTCGCCCTGCACGCGGTGCTGCGGGGCGACTTCGACACCGCGGGTGCCCTCGTCCAGCAGGTGCTGGCCGCGACCACCCGGCTGAAGCTGCTGGAGACCACCCAGTACGTGCTGCTGGTCAGCGCCGTGCTCGCGGCGCACCAGGGGCGGCGCCGGGAGATGGAGCACGCGCTGGCCGAGTTCCGCCGGTGGAGCGGCGATCAGGCCCTGCACGCCTCCCGCGTACACGGGCTGGCCAGGGCCTTCTGCGCGCTGCTGGAGGAGGACCGGCCCCGCGCCCTCGACGAACTGGCCCGCGCGTTCCACGCCGAGGCGCAGAGCCCGACGGTCTTCCACCTCTCCGGCCGGCACGGCCTGCACCTGCTGCTCCAGGTCACGTCCGGCGAGGCCGGCTGGCCGGCGTACGAGGCGGTGCAGGGCGACTCGGCGAGCAGGCTGCGCTGGGACCTGCAGTTCGCCCTCTTCGCGAAGGCGGTGCTGCTCGGCCGGTCCGGTCGGCCGGAGGAGGCGGCGGAGGCGGCGGCGGAGGCGATGCGGGCCGGGGCGCCGTACGCGATGGGCCGGCACCTCGCGTTGCGGCTGGTGTGCGAGTCGGCCCTCGCCGACGGGTGGGGCACGCCGGTGCAGTGGCTGCGCGCCGCCGAGGAGCACTTCCACCGCAGCGACGTGCCGGCCGTGGCCAGCGCCTGCCGGGCCCTGCTGCGCCAGGCGGGCGTACGCATGACGCAGCGCCGCTCCGGTGCGGGCGACATCCCCTCCGGCCTGCGGTCGGTGGGCGTGACGGTGCGGGAGTTCGAGGTGCTGCGGCTGCTGGTCGGGCGGCTGAGCAACCGGGAGATCGCCGGCCGGCTGCACCTGTCCCCGCGCACCGTGGAACGGCACGTGTCCAGCCTGCTCGGCAAGACGGGCCTGCCGAACCGGATCGCGCTGAGCGAGTACGCCGCCGAGGTGGAGAGCGGCTGAGAGGCGCCGCCGGGCGGCGCCCGGGTGCAACATTCCTGCAATCGACGAACGTTGACGTCGATGTCCGGGCGGCCCTAGCGTCACGGGAGGGAAAGCCCTTTCCCGCGTGGTCCGGCGCCCCGCCGGTCGGCGGCACCGCCGGTCGGCGGCACCGCCGGTCGGCGGCACCGCCGGTCGGCGGCACCGCCGCCGCCGGCCGACCGCGACCGCTCCCGTACCGCACCAGGAGGACCCCCGTGCGTGACAGGCGCATCAGACGTACCCGCGGCGCGGTCGCCGCGGTCGGCGTGTCGGCGACCGCGCTCGCCCTGGCCGCGACCATGGTCTCGACGGCCCACGCCGCCACCCTCTTCTCCGACGACTTCGGCGACGGCGACAGCGGCGGCTGGTCGAAGTCGGGCGGAACCTGGTCGGTGACCACCGACGGTTCGCCGGTACTCCGCCAGTCGAACACCGGCAGCGAGCTGGCCCGGATGTTCGCCGGGCAGACGAGCTGGACCGACTACGAGGTACGGGCCCGGGTCAAGCCGGCCTCGTACGGCAGCGGCGGTCTCGTCGCCATCGCCGCCCGGGCCAGCAGCTCCACGAAGATGTACCGGCTGTCGCTGCTGGCCGACGGTCGCGCGGAACTCCAGGCCGTCAACGGCAGTGCGATCACCGTGCTCGGCTCGGCGGCCGGCGTCGGCTCCACCGGCGCGTGGCACACGCTGCGGATCGAGGCCGCCGGCAGCACCGTGCGCGGATTCGTCGACGGCGTACGGGTCGGCGACGCGAACGCCACGCTGACCGGCGCCGGGCGGATCGCGCTGGTCACCGCCCACGCCGGCGCGAGCTTCGACGACGTGGTGGTCAGCTCCGGCGGCACCGGCCCGACCACCCCGCCGACCACCCCTGCCCCGACCA
>NZ_WAAS01000172.1:0-14352 GCF_008806585.1 Micromonospora sp. AMSO12t | reverse complement strand
AAGGTGGGAGGGGGTGGGGAGCCATCCGACGCTGGCGGCCATCGGGGTCGACGAGGTGGTGACCGCCGTGGACGAGGTGGAACGGGCGGTGCGGGTCTCCCGTGCGGTTGCGGCGTAGTGATCCGGGCAGGCCGGGGTACGGGCGACGCCGGCGCGGCCGGGGCTGGCTCTTCCTGGACCCGTCCGGGCAGCCGGTCCGCGACCCCGACCGGTTGGGCCGGCTGCGTGAGCTGGTGATCCCGCCCGCCTGGCGCGACGTGTGGATCTGTCCGTACCCGAACGGGCACATCCAGGCCATCGGCATCGACGCGGCCGGGCGCAAGCAGTACCTCTACCACCCGACGTGGCGGGAGAGGCGCGACGAGGCGAAGTTCGACCACGTGCTGGAGGTGGCCCGCCGGCTGCCGGTGCTGCGCGAGCGGGTCGGGCGGGACCTGTCCGGCCGGGGACTGCACCGCGACCGGGTGCTGGCGACGGTGACCCGGCTGCTGGACATGGGCACGTTCCGGGTCGGCAGCGACCAGTACGCGGCCGGCGACGACCCGACGTTCGGGGTGTCGACCCTGCGCCCCGAGCACGCCCGGTCCCGGGGCGGCTGCGTGGTGTTCGAGTTCCCCGCCAAGGGCGGCGTCGAGCAGGTGCGTCGCATCGAGGACCCGGAGCTGTGCCGGGTGCTGGTCAACCTGCGCCGCCAGCGCCGGTCGGCCGACCGCCTGTTCGGCTACCGGGACGGCGGGGACTGGCGCGACGTGCGCAGCGACGAGGTCAACGAGTACCTGCGGGACGCCAGCGGCGGGGAGATGACGGCGAAGGACTTCCGCACCTGGCACGCCACGGTGCGGGCGGCGACCGAACTGGCGACGGTGGGCCCGCCGCGCTCGGCGACCGCCGGCAAACGGGCGGTCGCGGCGGTGATGCGTGACGTCGCCGAGCTGCTCGGCAACACCGCCACTGTGGCCCGCACGTCCTACGTCGACCCGCGCGTGGTCGACCTCTTCCACGACGGCGTGGTGGCCCCGGTCGACCCCGCGACGCCCCGCGAGAAGGCCGAGCGGATCGTGCTCGAACTGCTGGAGGACGCCTGAGGCGGCCCCGGCGCCACTCCTGAGCGGGGGCGCCGGGGCCGGTCCGGTCACCGGGCGACCGCCCGCCTCCCCCGTGGCGGCGGGCGGCTCGCCACGGCCCCCGTCGGCGGTCCGATCCCGGCCGGCGCCGGGGCAGGCAGGGATCGGTCACCTCGACGTCAGTCTGCCCGGACCGGGTTGACCGTGGACGCCGCCGGGTTGACTCTCCGTGCCGCGCTCACTCCGCCTGGCCGGCCCGCCAGGCCTGCGGCCCGACGCCGTGCGCCTTGCGGAAGATCCGGCTGAAGTGCGCCTTGTCGGGGAAGCCCCAGCGGGCCCCGATCGCCTGGATCGGCTGGCCGCGCAGGCCCGGGTCGGCGAGGTCGTGCCGGCACCGCGCCAGCCGCAGCTCCCGGATGTACGACGCGACCGTCGACTCCTCGGCCGCGAAGAGCCGGTGCAGGGTACGCAGCGAGACGTGGTGCGCGTCCGCCACCACCTGCGGGCTCAGCGTCGCGTCCCCGAGGTGCCGCTGGATGTACGCCCGCATCTGGGTGACGAGGGCGCGCCTGCGGACCTCGGCCGGCACCACGTCCTCGGCCACCAGGTGCCGACCGAGCATGGTGGACGCCAGGTCGAGCCCGACGGCGCCGAGGCGGGTGGCGTCGGCGGCGTGGTACTGCTCGGGATGGTGGGCGATCTGGAGGAGGAACTGGGCGAGCAGCGCGCCGATCCCCTCGGTGCCCGACATCCGGCCACCGAGCAGCGGCGCCAGCCGGTCCGGTGACAGTGGCAGCGCGGCGTGCGGGATGAGCGCCACGACGGACCGGGCCGGTTCGCGGCCGTCGTCGTCGCCGAGGTGCCGCACCCCGTGCGGCCGCGACCCGTCGTAGAAGATGAACTCATCCGGCCCCAGCACGCTGCTCCGGCCGGCCTGGCTGGCGGCGCCGTCCCCGTCGACGGTGAGCGCCAGCGTGTAGATCTCCGGGGCCGACTCGCGCCCCAGCCTCGGCGTCCGGACGCCCTCCAGCGACGGGTACCGGTAGTTGACCACCTGGATCGGGCCGAGCTCGACGATCTCCGCCCGGGCGGTGAAGTCGTGCGCGTGCTCGGTGCGGATCCGCAGCGGCGAGGCCGTACGCGCCACGAGGTCGAGCCACATGTCGAAGCGTTCGGCCGCCGGCACCTGCTCGGTGTCGACGACGGTCGGCCGAAGCATCCGCTCCCCCGTCCTCGCGCCGGTCCGGTGCCCATTGTCCATCGTGGGCGCCCGCCCCGCCCAGCGCGTTTCCCGGCCCCGTCGACCGGGGGCGGGGCCGGGTCAGGCCGTGGCCGTCCGGCCCTGGATCAGCACCTCGACGCCGTCGAGGATCCGGTCGAGGCCGAACTGCCACTCCGTGTCGAACACCTCGTCCTGCTGTCCCTCGGCGCTCTCCGCCAGCAGCTCCCGGATCGACGGATAGGCGCCGTGCCGGGTCAGCAGGGCTAGCTGCTGCCAGTACCGCATCCCGGCATCGTCGGGGTCGAGCTGTTCGCGCGCCGCGGCCTCGTCGAGGTCGGCGGTGAGGGTGGCCCAGTTCCGGGCGTACCCGCTGACCAGCATGATCGTCGAGAGCCGCTCGATGCCGTGCAGGCCGGTGCCGTGCAGGGCGGCCAGCCCCTGCTCCATCCAGCGCACCTGGTTGGGGCCCAGCGGCGGGCCGCTGATCGGGACCTGCCGGATCCACGGGTGGCGGTGGATGGCCGTCATGTTGGCCAGCGCCCAGCGGGCGAGTGCCGGCCGCCAGCCCTCGCCCGGGGCGCGTGGCGCGGGCGGGTCCCCGTACGCGGTGTCGGCCATGAGTTCCAGCAGGTCGTTCTTGGCGGAGACGTAGCGGTAGAGCGACATGGTCGCCACGCCCAGCTCGCCGGCGACCCGGCTCATCGACACCGCCGGCAGCCCGTCGGCCTCGGCCACCCGGATGCCGGCGGCCACCACCTGCCGCATCGTGAGGCTGCGCCGGGGTCCCTTGCCGGGTCGTTCCCGCAGGCCCCAGGCGAGCTCGATGCTCTCCGGCAGCTCGACGTCGGCGTCGCTCATCCTCACCTCCCGGTACGCGGTGTTGACCGTCATCCTAGCTTCTGCGTATGGTGCACGCAGAACAGCGTATGACGTACGCAGAAAGCGGAGAGTGAGGGGCGATGGGAGTGACAGACGCGGCGGTGGAGACCGTCGACCTACGCAGGTCGTACGGCGGGGTGGCGGTGCTCGACGGCCTGAGCATGCGGGTCGCCCGGGGCAGCGTGCACGCCCTGCTCGGCCCGAACGGGGCGGGCAAGACCACGACGGTCCGGATCCTGGCCACGCTCACCACGCCCGACGGGGGCGTGGCCCGTGTGGACGGCCACGACGTGGTCCGCGACCGGAGCCGGGTCCGGCGGGCGATCAGCCTCGCCGGCCAGCACGCGGCGCTCGACGACCAGCAGACGGGCGCGGAGAACCTGCACATGATGGCCCGGCTGGCCGGGCTGGCCCCGGCCGCCGCCCGGCGGCGCGCCACGGACCTGCTGGAGCGCTTCGACCTGGTCGCCGCCGGCGGCCGGCGGGTGGTGACGTTTTCCGGCGGGATGCGCCGCCGGCTCGACCTCGCGGCCAGCCTGGTCGGCCAGCCGTCCGTGATCTTCCTCGACGAGCCGACCACCGGCCTCGACCCGCGCAGCCGGCAGGGGCTGTGGGAGGTGGTCGCCGAGCTGGCCGGCGCCGGGGTGACCGTGCTGCTCACCACGCAGTACCTGGAGGAGGCCGACCGCCTCGCCGACCGGATCGCGGTGCTGCACGGTGGCCGGCTGGCCGCCGAGGGCAGCGCGGGCGACCTCAAGCGCCGGTTCGGCGCCCACCGGCTGGAGCTGACGCTGCGTGACGCGCGGAGCTTCGCCGAGGCGACGCACCGCCTCGGTGGGCGCGTGACGCACCGCGACCCGGCCCGGCTGGAGCTGGCGGTCGCCACCGACGGCGGCGCGCCGGAGATCCGCCAGCTGCTCGACGAGGTCGATCCCGACCGGCAGGGGCTCGCCCGGTTCACCGTCCGCGAGGCGACCCTGGACGACGTCTTCCTCACCCTCACCGGCGACCCGGTGCCCGCCCGACGGGAGGCGGCCGGTGTCTGAGCTGACCCTGCGACCGACCCGTGCCGGCGAGGCCCTCGTCATGATGGCGCGCTGCGTACGGCTGTCCCGGCGCAACGTCGACGCGCTGCTGACCTCGCTGCTGCTGCCGGTGCTGCTGATGCTGCTCTTCGTCTACCTGTTCGGGGGCGCGATCGACACCGGCACCCGCTACGTCACCTACGTCGTGCCCGGCGTCCTGCTGCTCTGCGCCAGCTTCGGCGCGGCGACCACCGCCGTCAGCGTGACCACCGACCTGACCAACGGGATCATCGAGCGGTTCCGCACGATGGACGTCAGCGCCACCGCGATCCTCGGTGGGCACGTCGCCGCCAGCATCGCCCGCAACACCGTCTCCACCGTGCTGGTGCTGGCCCTCGCCGTCGCCATCGGCTTCCGCCCGGCCGTGGACCCGCTGCGCTGGCTGGCCGCGTTCGGGGTGCTGCTGCTCTTCCTGCTCGCCGTGTCCTGGCTGTCGGCCGCGTTCGGCCTGCTGGCCCGCACCCCGGAGGCCGCCAGCGGCTTCACCTTCCTGGCGATGTTCCTGCCGTACCCGAGCAGCGCCTTCGTGCCGGTGGAGACGATGCCGGGCTGGATCCGCGGCTTCGCCGACCACCAGCCCGTCACGCCCGTCATCGAGACGCTGCGCGCCCTGCTGCTGGGCACCCCGACGGGCACCGCCCCGGCCCTGGCGGTGGCCTGGTGCCTCGGCGTCCTGGCCGTCTCGGTGCCCCTGACCGCCGTGCTGTTCCGCCGCCGCGTGGCCTGACCGCCACCACCTCGGGGGTACGCGACGGCGGCACCGGACCTCGTCCGGTGCCGCCGTCGTCGTCTGCGCGTCAGTCGTTGAGCACCTGGGAGAGCCGGTCGCGGAAGCGCCGCTCGGAGTCGCTGACGACGTCACCGCCGAGGCCCAGGATGCCGCCGCTGGAGGCCGCGCCCACCACCTGCTCGGCGATCTCCACCAGCCAGTGCTTGTAGGCGCCGGCCTCGCCCTCGTCCGTCCGGGCGGCCAGCAGCACCGCCGCCTCCCTGGCCCGGCCCAGCACGTCCTCCAGGTAGGCGCGCGGGTCGGACGGCGCGATGACCGGCATCTCCTCGCCGGCCTCCGGGTCGCCCACCCGGGTGACGATCTCGCCGGCCACGGCCGCGACCAGCGGGCTGGCCGACTCCCGGCCGGCTGCGATGGTCTCCAGCCCGGCCGCGTTCTCGGCCATGGTGCGTCGGGTGCCGTCGGACTCGGCGGCGCTCGCCGCGGTCAGCACCGACTGCGGCAGGCCGACCAACAGCCCCCACTCCTCGTCGGAGAAACCGAATCCGGTGTACGCCGGCTGCTCGATCACGGCAAAGCCCCTTTCCGCACTGATGTCGCTCGTCGTCCACGGCCCCGGCCAGCGGTGCCCGGCTCAGGCTAGTCGAGGGTCAGCAGGCCCTGTTCGGACACCACGCTGACGGACAGCGTCTTGTACCCCACCTCGTCGAAGAGAACCGTCATCCGGTCCTCCTCGTAGCTCAGCACCAGGCCGTGCCCCCACTCCGGGTGCCGGACCTGGCTGTGCACGGGGAAGGGCCCGACCGCGCCGTCGTCGGGGGTGCTGGTGCCGGCGTGGCAGTTGTCGCAGTGCCCGCAGACCTCGGTCATCTGCTCACCGAAGTAGGCCAGCAGCGTCTGCCCCCGGCAGGCGGTGGTCTCGGCGAAGGCCCGCATCATGTCGGTACGCGACCGGGTCACGGTCTGCTGCCGCTCGGCCTCCGCCAGGGCCGCCGCGGCGGCGTCCACGGGCGCGGGGGAGTAGCGGGGGACGCCGATGCGCTGCTTCGCCCTCGGCTCGGCCGCGCCGACCTGCTCCAGCAGGGCGAGGTACTGGCCGAGCTTGCGCGGGCCGAGCCCGGTGAGCTCGCGCAGCTCCTTCTTGTTCCGTGCCTTCTTGCGCAGCAGCGCGGACAGGTCGCGCAGCTCGTCGGCGTTCGGCAGGCCGCCGCTGAAGAAGCGTTGCAGCCCGACGTCCTCGCCCTGCCACAACAGCAGCACCCGGGCCGGGGCGCCGTCGCGGCCGGCCCGCCCGATCTCCTGGAAGTAGCTGTCCGGCGAGTCCGGCAGTGCCATGTGGACGACCCAGGCGATGTTCGGCTTGTCGATGCCCATGCCGAAGGCCGAGGTGGCGACCATGATCGGCACCTGGTCGGCGAGGAACGCCTCGTGCAGTTCGGCGCGTGGCCCGGCCGCCATTCCGCCGTGGTAGTACTGGGCCGGGTAACCGGCGTCGGTGAGCCGGGCCGCCAGCTCCTCGGCGGAGCGCCGGGTGGGCACGTAGATGATGCCGGGCCGGGTGTCGTCGCTCAGCAGGGCGAGCAGCCGCCGCCACCGGTAGTCCTCGGTGGGGCAGTGCGCCACCTCGAGGAACAGGTTCGGCCGGTCCAGCCCGGAGACCACCACCTCGGGCTCGGTCAGCCGCAGCCGGGCGATGATGTCGTCGCGTACGGGCGGGGAGGCGGTGGCGGTCAGCGCCACCACCGGGGGTCGGCCGATGCCGTCGATGAGGTGGCCCAGCGCCAGGTAGTCGGGGCGGAAGTCGTGCCCCCAGGCGGAGATGCAGTGCGCCTCGTCGATCGCCACCAGCGCCGGCTTCAGCGACTTCACCTCGGCCATCCGGTCCGGGTTGGCGAGCTGCTCCGGGGTGATGAAGAGGAACTCGGCCCGCCCCTCGCGGATCTCGGTGATCGCCTGCGCCTGCTGGGCGGCCGACTCGTTCGAGCTGATCCGCACCGCACGCAGCTCCGGCCGCTGCCGCTCGTTGAGCGCCGCGATCTGGTCCTGCTGGAGGGCGAGCAGCGGGGAGATCACCACGGTCGGGCCGGGGATCAGGCTGGCCGGGATCTGGTAGATCGCCGACTTGCCGGCGCCGGTGGGCAGCACCACCAGGGCGTCGCGGCGCTTCATGACCGCCCGCATGGCGGCCAACTGGTGGGGCCGCAGTGCGGTCCAGCCGAAGAGGCTCTTGGCCGCGCGGCGCAGTGTCGTGGAGTGCGTGGACAGTTTCATCGAGGGCCGGAGGTACCCCCGGCGATCAGCGGCGAAACCGGCGGCTGACGTGATCCCGTCGCCGCCGTGTCGCCGCCGCAGAGGCGGCCCGCCGAACGCGCCCGCCGCGGGCGCCCGGCCGTCCTCCGGGCGCCCCGGCGAGCGGGGCGGTCAGCGTACGCGGGGGAACACCTCGCGCTGGTAGAGGTCGAGCAGGCCCTGCCAGTTCGGGCCGGTGTTGGCCACGTAGACCTCGTCGAAGCCGGCCTTGGCGTACTGGTCGATCTTCGCCAGGTGCGCGTCGGTGTCCCGCCCGCAGACGAAGGCCTCCTTCATCGCCTCCGGCCGGACCAGCTGGCCGGCCTGCTCGAAGTGCCTCGGCGACGGCAGCACCTGGGACAGCTCACCGGGCACCCCGGCGTTCGGCCAGCGCTCGTACGCGATCCGCACGCCCTCTTCCTCGGTCTGCGCGTACGCCGCCTTGAAGCCGGCCTGGCACGGCTTGTCGCCGCCGCCGTTCTCCCGGAACCGCCGGACGAGTTCGGCGTCGGGCGAGGTGTTGACGAAGCCGTCGCCGATGCGGGCGGCGAGGTCGACGGCCTTGGGGCCGAAGCCCGAGACGTAGACCGGCGGGGGAGTGTCCGGCAGCGTGTAGATCCGGGCGTGCTCGACGGTGTAGTGCTTGCCGTGGTGGTTGACGAAGCCGCCCCGCCACAGCTCGCGCATCACGTTGACGGCCTCCTCCAGCATCTCCAGCCGGACGTCGGCCTGCGGCCAGGCGTCGCCGAGGATGTGCTCGTTGAGCGCCTCGCCGCTGCCCACCCCGAGTACGAACCGCCCGGAGTGCAGGACCGCGCTGGTGGCCGCCGCCTGCGCCAGGACGGCCGGGTGGATGCGCACGGTCGGGCAGGTCACGGCGGTGGTGACCGGGAGCCGGCAGACCTGGCTGAGCGCGCCGATCACCGACCAGACGAAGGGGCTCTGCCCCTGCGCGTCCGTCCACGGGTGGTAGTGGTCGGAGATCCAGAGCGCCTCGAAGCCGGCCCGCTCCGCGCCGCGCGCCTGCTCCAGCAGCTCGGCCGGCGTGTACTCCTCGGTGGACAGAAAGTAGCCGATCCTCATCGTTCCCCCTCGCCGTGTCGTACCGGTCCAACGAGGCAGGCGGTACCCCGACGGCCGCCGTCGAACCGCGGTGCCGGCGCCGGGCGGCGCCTCAGCGCCGGAACATCGCGCGGATCGCGGCGAGCAGCAACAGGCCGCCGACGACCAGGCCGAGCAGGCGTACGCCGGGGATGTCGGCCGGGCTCGTCGCGTCGGCCAGCAGCAGGGGATCCATCCCCGAACTGTCCCCAGCTCCGCGCCCGACGGCAACTGTAAGGTTTATTGACTATTTCCGCGCACGGTGTGACCATGTCAGCACCGCCGCCGGTGGCGGGCCGCCGGGCGCGGAGAAGACGGGGGTACGACGACCGCATGAGCGAGCGACACATCAGCCACCACACCGGCGGGCCGGCGTGAGCGGGCGCGACGGGAGCCTGACGGCCCTGGCCGCCGCCGTCCTCCAGCCGGGCTTCGTCGGCACCACGCCGCCACCCTGGATCTGCCGCTGGCTCGGCGAGGGCCTCGGCTCCGTGGTGCTCTTCGCCCGCAACGTGGTCGACCCCGAGCAGGTGGCCGCCCTCACCGCCACCCTGCGCGCCGAGCGCCCGGACGTCGTCGTCGCCATCGACGAGGAGGCCGGCGACGTCACCCGGATCGAGTCCGCCCGGGGCAGCTCCCGGCCCGGCAACTTCGCCCTCGGCGCGGTGGACGACCCGGCGCTGACCGAGGAGGTCGCCCGCGACCTGGGCGCCGACCTCGCCGCGCTGGGGATCACCCTCGACTACGCCCCCGACGCCGACGTCAACTCCAACCCGGCCAACCCGGTCATCGGCGTACGCGCCTTCGGCGCCGAGCCGACGCTGGTCGCCCGGCACACCGCCGCCTGGGTGCGCGGCCTCCAGTCAGGCGGGGTAGCCGCCTGCGCCAAGCACTTCCCGGGACACGGCGACACCCAGGTCGACTCGCACCACGACCTGCCCCGGATCGGCGCCGACCGGGCCCGCCTCGACGCCGTGGAGCTGGCCCCGTTCCGGGCCGCCGTGGCCGCCGGGGTGCAGGCCGTGATGACCGGCCACCTGCTGGTGCCGGCGCTGGACCCGGAGCTGCCCGCCACCCTCAGCAACCGGATCCTGGGCGGGCTGCTCCGCGACGAGCTGGGCTTCTCCGGCGTCGTGGTCACCGACGCGGTGGAGATGCGGGCGGTCGCCGACCGGTACGGCTTCGCGGCCACGGCCGTGCGCGCCCTCGCCGCCGGCGCCGACGCGATCTGCATCGGCGGGGAGCGCGCCGACGAGGGGACGGCCCGACTGCTGCGGGACGCCATCGTCGCCGCGGTCGTCGCCGGCGACCTGCCCGAGGAACGCCTCGCCGAGGCGGCCAAGCGGGTGGGACAGCTCGCCGCCTGGACGGTGGCCGCCCGGGCCGAGCGGCCGTCCCGGTCCCGCCCGAGCGCCGCCGGTTCGGCCGTCGGGCTGGCCGCCGCCCGCCGGGCGCTGCGGGTCACCACCGCGCCCGCCGGCGTCGGCGCGCTGCCGCTGACCGGCCCCGCCCACGTGGTCGAGTTCGAGCCGCCACGCAACATCGCGATCGGTCCGGAGACCCCGTGGGGGCTCGCCGCCCCGCTGGCCGACCTGCTCGCCGGCACCACCACCGTCCGCTACGCCGAGGCCGACGTGCCCGCCGACCCGACCGCCGGGGCGGCCGGCCGGTGCGTGGTGCTGGTGGTGCGCGACCTGCACCGGCACGACTGGATGCGGGCTTCGGTGAGCCGTGCGCTGGCCGCCCGCCCGGACGCGGTCGTGGTCGAGCTGGGCGTGCCCGAGCTGGTCACCGGCGCGGTCCACGTCGCCACCCACGGCGCCACCCGGGCCGCCGCCCACGCCGCCGTCGCGCTGCTGACGGGCCGCTGACCGCCCCCGCACCCCGACCGGTGCCCCCGGGCTACGGCTCGGGGGTGACCAGGTCGGCGTACTCGGCATGGCGGCCGATGAAGGCCGCCATGAACGGGCAGCGCGGCACCACCGTCGTGCCGCGCTCGCGGAGCTGGTCGAGGGTGCCCCGGACCAGGGCCGCGCCGACGCCCATGTTCTGGAACCTCGGGTCGACCTCGGTGTGGGTGAAGACCAGCACCTCGCCGCGCGGCAGGTACGCGGTGAACCCGGCCAGCGCGTCGTCGACCAGGATCTCGAACCGGTGCTTGGCGGGATTGTCCTCGACCAGGGTGCTCACCCGGCCATTCTGCCCCCGCGACCGGCGAGCCGGTCCAGTTCCCCCAGCAACCCGTCCACCTCGTCGGCGGTGTTGTAGTGGTAGAGGCTGGCGCGCACCGCCCCGCCGCTGTCGCGCAGCCCCATCGCCTGGAAGTACTCGTACGCGTAGTAGTCGCCGGCGGAGAGGCAGAAGCCGGCCGCGCCCAGCTCCTCCTGGGTCCGCTGCGGGGAGAGCCCGGCCAGCCGGAAGGACACCGTCGGGCAGCGCCGGGCGGGGGAGCCGAGCACCGTGACGCCGGGCAGCGCGGCCAGCCCGGCGAGCAGCCGGTCCAGCAGCGACTCCTCGTACGCCCGCGCGGCGCTCAGCCCGGCGACCAGCCGCTCGCGGCGGCTCCCGGTGGCCGCCGGGTCCAGCCCGGCCAGGTGGTCCACGGCGGCGGCCACGCCGGCCAGCAGGGGGAAGCTCGGGGTGCCGTACTCGAAGCGGTCCGGCACCGCGTCGGAGGAGGGCAGCAGCTTCGCCGGGCGCAGCCGCTCCCACGTCGCCGGGGCGGCCACCATCGCGGCCAGGTGCGGCCCCGACCACTTGTAGGCGCTGGTGACCAGGAAGTCGGCGCCCAGCGCGGCGACGTCGGTGGGCCCGTGCGGCACCGAGTGCACCCCGTCGACGCAGACCAGCGCGCCGGCGGCGTGCGCGGTCGCGGCGATCGCCGCCACGTCCGGGACGGTGCCGGTCGCGTTGCTTCCCGCAGTCACCGCGACCAGCCGGGTCCGCTCGCCGACCAGTTCCGCGTAGCGGGCCGCCGGAAGCTCCGCGGTGTCCCGGTCGAACTCGGCCCAGCGCACCGTCGCGCCGGCCGCCTCGGCCGCCTGCACCCAGGGTCGAACGTTCGCGTCGTGGTCGAGCCGGGAGACCACGACCTCGTCGCCGGGCCGCCAGCCGGCACCCAGGGTCCGGGCCAGGGTGTACGTCAGCGCCGTGGCGCTCGGCCCCAGCACCACTCCGTCGGGTTCGGCGCCGAGCAGGTCGGCCACGGCCGAGCGGGCGGCGGCCACCATCTCCAGCGAGCGCCGGCCGGGCGCGAAGGCGGCGCTGCGGTTGCCCACCGCCGCGCGCATGGCGGCGGCGACCGCGTCGACGACCGGGCCGGCGGTCTGGGTGCCCCCGGCGCCGTCGAGGTGGACGAAGCCCTCGGCGAGGGCGGGGTAGGCGGCCCGGGTGCGGGCGATGTCGAACGGCATGCCCGGGACCCTAACGCCCCGCCCCGGGCGCCCCGCCTGCGCGGATGATCACGCCCTGCCGGAGTGGTCCGCGTCTCGTACCCTTGGCGGGGTGACGAACCGACGTGTTGCCTTCCCGCTGACCCCCACCCGCCGGGCCGCCGGCCTGTTGGCCGGCCTGGCGCTCGGCGCCGCCGTGCTCGCCGGCTGCAGCTCCGAGGGCGCCAGCACCGACTGCGGTCTGGACGCCTGCACCGTCACCTTCGACCGGGGCGTGGACGCCCGCGCCACCATCCTCGGGGTGGAGGCGAAGCTGATCGGCGCGCAGGGCGACCAGGTCACCGTCGAGGTCGCCGGCGAGCAGCTGTCGCTGACGACCGGCCAGCAGGCCACCGAGGTCGGCGGCTTCGCGGTGACGCTCGACAGCGTCACCGACCAGGAGGTCAAGATCCGGGTGTCGAGGAACCCGGGCAACTGACCCGACCGGGGCGGCGGTGGCCGACGTTTGGAAATCTTCGTATTCGGTGATTGAGGCGCCATGTCACTCACCCGGAATGCCGAAGCCACCGCCTCCCGTACGGCGAACAGCAGGTGGCTCGAGTTGTTGGCCAGAGTCGGTTTCATCGGCTACGGCATCGTGCACCTCCTGTTCGCCTGGCTGGCGTTGCAGATCGCGTTCGGCAAGGCCGGCGACGACGGCGACCAGTCCGGCGCGCTGCGCACCCTCGCCCAGCAGCCGATGGGCAAGTTCCTCGTCATCGCCATCGCGGTCGGCCTGCTCGCCATGGCGATCTGGCAGGCGCTGGAGGCGGCCGTCGGGCACCGCGCCGAGCGCGGCAAGGAGCGCGTCTGGGAGCGGATCGCCTCGGCGGGACGCACCGTCGTCTACCTCTACTTCGCCTGGACGGCCTTCAAGGTCTTCAAGGACGCCGGCTCCAACAGCGCCGACCAGCAGGAGGCGCTGACCGGCAAGCTCATGGAGTCCTCCGGTGGCCGCTGGCTGGTCGGCCTGGCCGGGCTCGGCCTCGCCGCGATCGGCGTCGGCCTGGTGATCTACGGGCTGATCAAGCGTTTCGAGAAGCACCTCAAGACCGGTGAGATGAATGCCAGGACGCGCCAGCTCACCCGCCGGCTGGGCATGGCCGGCTACATCGCCAAGGGCGTCGCGTACGGCATCTCCGGCCTGCTGATCATCCTGGCCGCCGTCAACTACGACCCCGAGAAGGCCCGCGGTCTGGACGCGGCACTGCGCACGCTGCGCGACCAGGCGTACGGCCAGATCCTGCTCACCCTGGTGGCGCTCGGCATCGCCGCCTTCGGCGTCTTCTGCTTCCTGCAGTCCCGGTATCGCAAGGTCTGAACCTGGTCGATTCCGGCGTCGCCGGGCACTATTGGGCCTTTGCCCGAAGCACGTGCCCGGCGTCAGGAGGAGGAAGGAACCTGTGCAGAGCTACCTCGGGACGATCGTCGCCGCGCTCGCCGCGGCGGCGATCGCCTTGTTCGCGGTCGAGGTCGCGCACCGCGTGATCCGGCGGGTCGGTCGGCGCTCGCTGTTGCTGACCGAGCTCACCGACCACGCGCACCGGTCCATCCAGGTCGCCGCCACCGTCGTCGCCGTCCAGTTCGCCGTGCGGTTCAGCACCGGCTACGCGGTCGGCGACCAGTGGCGCCAGGTGCTGCTGCACCTGCTGGTGCTCGGCGTGATCGCCAGCGTCGCCTGGCTGGTCGCCTCGCTGCTCGTCGTGGCGGAGGACACCGCACTGGCCCGGTTCCGGGTGGACGTGCCGGACAACCGGCACGCGCGGCGGGTGCGGACCCAGGTGGTCATGCTGCGCCGGTTGACGATCGCGGTGATCGTCGTACTGGCGGTGGGCGTGATGCTGATGACCTTCCCGGCCGTACGCGGCATCGGCGCCGGCGTGCTGACCAGCGCCGGTGTGGTCGGTGTGGTCGCCGCGCTGGCCGCGCAGAGCCTGCTGGGCAACGTCTTCGCCGGGCTCCAGCTCGCCTTCAGCGACGCGGTCCGCCTCGACGACGTCGTGGTGGTGGAGGGGGAGTGGGGCCGCATCGAGGAGCTGACGCTCAGCTACGTGGTCGTGCAGATCTGGGACGACCGGCGGCTGATCCTGCCCACCTCGTACTTCACCAGCAAGCCGTTCCAGAACTGGACCCGCACCGAGGCGGCGGTGCTGGGCACCGCCGAGTTCGACGTCGACTGGGCGGTGCCGGTGCAGGCCATGCGGGAGGAGCTGCGCCGCCTCGTCGAGGGCACCGAGCTGTGGGACGGCCGGGTCTGCGTACTCCAGGTGACCGACGCGACCGGCGGGACGATCAAGGTGCGTGCCCTCGTGAGCGCCGCCGACGCCGGCAGCCTCTGGGACCTGCGCTGCCTGGTCCGCGAGCACCTGGTCGCCTGGATCCGGGACCATCGGCCGACCGCCATGCCCCGGATGCGTACCGAGATCGGGGACGCGGAGAGCAACCTGGCGTGGCAGTGGGTACGCCCCCGCCGGCCGGTGCGCCGACTCAACGACGCCGAGGTGCCCGACGACGCGCGGGTCTTCGGCGGCAGCGACGACGGCGACGCCCG
>NZ_WAAS01000171.1:0-14363 GCF_008806585.1 Micromonospora sp. AMSO12t | reverse complement strand
GGTTTCCGCGTCGAGGGTGGCCTCGGTGCCCACGGGGACGGTGAGCTGGCCGGGGCCGTGACCGATCGGCAGGCCGCCGAGGACCGGGACGCCGAGGTCGCCGAGGCGCTCGGAGAGCACGTCGGCGACGCCGACCGACCAGCCGTCCGCGCAGTCGGTGAACTGGCCCACCGCCACCCCGGCCAGCCCGTCCAGGACCCCGGCGCGGCGGAGCTGGGTGAGCATCCGGTCCACCTTGTAGGGCGGCTCCTGGACGTCCTCGACGAGCAGGACCGCGCCGGTCAGGTCCGGCATGTCCGGGGTGCCCAGCGACGCCACGACCAGGCAGAGGTTGCCGCCCAGCAGCGGGCCGGTGGCCCGGCCGGGCACGCGTACCGCGAAGGTCTCCTCCTCGGCGGCGGCGCTGACCGTGACCGGCTCGGTGGTCATCAGGGCGGCGTGCAGCGACTCGGCCGAGCGCAGCGGCGTGCGCTCGTCCAGCCAGGCCGCCCCCGGGCCGTGCACGCCGGCCAGCCGGGCACCCCGCCAGAGTGCGAACTGCAACGCCGTGATGTCGGAGAAGCCGGCGACCACCTTCGGGTCGCGGCGTACGGCGGCCATGTCGATCGCGTCGACGATCCGCTGCGCGCCGTAGCCGCCCCGGGTGCAGATCACCCCGCGCACCTCGGGATCGGCGAACGCCGCGTTCAGGTCGGCGGCGCGCAGGTCGTCCGTGCCGGCGAGGTAGCCCTGCCGGGCGTACGCGTTCGGCGCCAGCACCGGCCGCAGTCCCCAGCCGGTGAGCAGCTCGACACCCCGGGCCACCCGTTCCGGTCGGGTCGGCCCGGACGGCGACACCAGCATCACCGTGTCGCCGGGGCGCAGCGCCGGCGGTCGTACGGCGGTGGCGGGACTCGTGCGGGCGAGGTCTGACACAGCGGCAGAGCCTAGTCGCGCGGGCGGCTCAGCCGTCGAGGTACTGCTCGGCGTGCGCCCCCGACGGTGGGATGGGCGTGATCACGTCGATCAGCACCCGGTCGGGTGCGGCGACGATGAAGTGCCGCTGCCCGAAGTCCTCGTCACGCAGCGGCAGTTCGGCGTGCAGTCCGCCCCGGACGACGAGCCGCTCCCATTCGGCGTCGACGTCGGTCACCTCCAGGTTGAGCAGGAGTCCTCGCACGGGTGCCCGGTACGCCTCGGGCAGCGTCGGGTGCTGGTGGTCGAGCAGTGCCAGTTCGTACGCGGGCGGCCCCGGTCGGCGCAGGCTCACGTACCAGTCGGCCTCGAAGGTCGTCTCGAAGCCGAAGAAGCGTCGGTAGAAGTCGTGTGACTCGCGCAGCTGTGCGGTGCAGACGACGGGGTAGAAGCTGGTCAGGTTCATCTCGGCCCTTTCGCATACCATCGGTATGTCGAGGACCGTATTTCACATACCGTTGGTATGTCAACGAGGGGGTGCGATGACCGAGGGTGTCCGGGCGCAGCAGCGGGAACAGACCCGGCGGGCCCTGGTGGCCGAGAGCCGGCAGCTGTTCGCCACCCGGGGCTACGCGGCGGTCGGCCTGGCGGAGATCGTGCGGGTGGCCGGAGTCACCAAGGGCGCGCTCTACCACCACTTCGCCGGCAAGGCCGAGCTGTTCCGGGCGGTGCTGGCGGAGGTGCAGCGGGAGGTGGCACACCGGGTCGCCACGACCGCCGACGCCGAGGCGGACCCGTGGGCCCGGTTCACGGCGGGCTGCCAGGCGTTCCTCACCGCGAGCACCGATCCCGAGATCCAGCAGATCATGTTGATCGACGGCCCGGCGGTGCTCGGCTGGAACGAGTGGCGCGCGCTGGACGAGGCGGCGTCAGGCCGGCACCTGGCCGACGCGTTGACCCTGCTGATCCAGGAGGGGCTGATCGCGCCGCAGCCGGTGGCGCCCATCACCCACCTGCTCTCGGGTGCGATGAACGAGGCGGCGCTCTGGATCGCCAGGGCGGCCGACCCGACCGCCCTGGCCGACACCCGCACCGCCCTGGCCCGGATGCTCGACGCGCTGCGCGCCCCCTGAGTTCGATCGTCCGCCGCGCCGGTGGAGGCGTTCCGGGGTCCGTCCGGGCCACCGGCTAGCCTCGACGTCGTGGCTACCGCGCTGGTGATCGAGAACGACCCGACCGACGACGTCCGCCGGCTGGGCGAGTGGCTGACCGAAGCCGGCCTCGACCTGTGGGTGGTTCGCGCCCACGCCGGTGACGAGATCCCCGCCGACCTGGAGGGATACTCGGCGCTGGTCGTGCTCGGCGGCGCGATGGCGCCGTACCCGCTGCCGGACGGGTCGCCCGCCGCGCCCTGGCTGCCGGCGCTGGAGGGGCTGCTGCGCAAGGCCGTCCGGCACCGGGTGCCGACCCTCGGCATCTGCCTCGGCGCGCAGCTGCTGGCCACGGCGCACGCCGGCGAGGTCGTGCGCAGCCCGAGCGGCCCGGAGGTCGGCCCCTGCGTGGTCGGCAAGCGGGACGCCGCCGACACCGACCCGCTGTTCCGCTACGTCCCGCTGATCCCCGACGTGTTCCAGTGGCACGCCGACGAGATCACCGAGCTGCCCCGCGGCGCCACCCTGCTCGCGGCCTCCACCCGCTACCCCCACCAGGCGTTCCGCCTCGGCGACCGGGCCTGGGGGTTGCAGTTCCACATCGAGTGCGACACCGCCATGATCGCCGACTGGGCAGCCGACTCGAGGCTGCTGGCCGAGCTGGGCTACGACCCCGACCTGGTGGTGGCGGCCTGCCACGACGTGATGGTCGACGTCGAGGAGGTCTGGCAGCCGTTCGCCGCCCGGTTCGCCGCGCTGGCCCTGGGTGAGCTGGAGGACGCCACGCCCCGCCGCAGCCTGCCCCTGCTCGGGCAGTGATGAGCCGGCCGGCCAGGGCCGCGGGACGGCTCGCCCGCTACGGCTTCGGCACCGACGGCGGTGCCGGCGCCACCCGCGCCGCCGACCTGCTCGGCCCGGACGGGCTGAGGCTGTGGCGGCCGGACGTGCAGGAGCCCACCGACGGCCGCGCGGCGGAGCTGCTCGCCGCGCTCTCCCGGGCCGCCGACCCGGACCTGGCGCTGCGCCAGCTGCACCGCATCGTCGAGGCCGAGCGCCGGATGGCCGCGAACGGCACCGGCCCCGCCACGGGCCGTTCCGGGGGGAAGGCCCACCCCGGGACGCCGGTCGAGGCCGAGCGTCGGGAGGCCCCGGAACAGGCGCCGTCGGCGCTGCTGGCGGGGCTCGCCGACGACCCCGGCCTGCGCCGCCGGCTGATCGCCGTCCTCGGCGCCTCGTCCGCACTCGGCGACCACCTGGTCGCCAACCCGGACCAGTGGCCGGCGCTGTGCACCGCCCCGGACGGGCTGGCGCCGACCGCCGAGGGGCGGCTCGACCTGTCCGGCGACGGGCAGCCGGTGGCGGTGCTGCGCAGGGCGTACCGGCTGGCGCTGTTGCGGATCGCGGCGGCCGACCTGACCGGCGGCCGGGGCCTGGAGCAGACCATGGCCGCGCTCTCCGCGCTGGCGGACGCGACCCTGGCCGCGGCGTACGAGATCGCGGTCGGCGAGCTGCCGGAGGGCACCCCCCGGCCCCGGCTGGCCGTCGTGGCGATGGGCAAGTGCGGCGGCGACGAGCTGAACTACGTCTCCGACGTCGACGTGATCTTCGTGGCCGCCGAGGACGACGACCTCGCCGCGGCCACCACGGTCGCCACCCGGCTCATCCACGTCTGCGGACTGGTCGCCTGGCCGGTCGACGCGGCCCTGCGTCCGGAGGGCAACCGGGGGCCGCTGGTGCGGACGCTGGCCAGCCACCTCGCCTACTACCGGCGTTGGGCGCGCACCTGGGAGTTCCAGGCGCTGCTCAAGGCGCGGCCGGCGGCCGGCGACCTGACGCTGGGCCGGGCGTGGATCGACCAGCTCGCCCCGCTGGTGTGGCGGGCCGCCGAGCGGCCCGAGGCGGTCGAGGACGTCCGCGCCATGCGGCGCAAGATCATCGACAACATCCCGCCGAAGGAGCTGGAGCGCGAGATCAAGCGGGGTCCGGGCGGGCTGCGCGACATCGAGTTCGCCGTGCAGCTGCTGCAACTCGTGCACGGCCGGGGCGACGAGTCGCTGCGGGTGCCCGGCACCATCCCGGCGCTGCGCGCGCTGGTCGCCGGCGGCTACGTCGGCCGGGCCGACGGCGAGGCGCTGCTGCGCGGCTACCGCTTCCTGCGCGGCGTCGAGCACCGCCTCCAGCTCCAGGGGCTGCGCCGCACCCACACCGTGCCGACCGAGCCGACCGCGCTGCGCTGGCTGGCCGCCGCGCTGGGCCACACCGCCACGCCGGGCCGCAGCGCCGTCGAGGAGTTCCGCGCCGAGTGGGTCACCCACGCCGCCGAGGTACGCCGACTGCACGCCAAGCTGCTCTACCGGCCGCTGCTGGAGTCGGTGGCCCGGGTGCCGGCCGACGGGCTGCGGCTGACCCCCGAGGCGGCCCGGCACCGGCTGGAGATCCTCGGCTTCGCCGACCCCGCCGGGGCGCTGCGTCACCTCCAGGCCCTCACCGGCGGGGTGAGCCGTACCGCCGCCATCCAGCGCACCCTGCTGCCGGTGCTGCTCAGCGAGTTCGCCGACGCCCCCGAGCCGGACCGCGGCCTGCTCAACTACCGGCAGGTCTCCGACAAGCTCGGCAGCACCCCCTGGTACCTGCGCCTGCTGCGCGACTCCGGGCCGGTGGCCCGCCGGCTGGCCCGGGTGCTCTCCTCCTCCCGCTACGCCGCCGACCTGCTGGCCCGCGAGCCGGAGGCGCTGCGGCTGCTGGCCGAGGAGAGCGAGCTGGTGCCCCGGCCCAGCACGGTCCTCTGCGAGGGCTTCGCCGCCGCCGCGGCCCGGCACTCCGACCCGGTCGAGGCCACCCGGGCGATCCGCGCGCTGCGCCGTCGGGAACTGGTCCGGATCGCCTGCGCCGACCTGCTGTGCCGGGCCGGTTCGCTGGCCCCGTCGCCGCCCCGGCCCGACGGCGGGCGCGCGGCGCTGGGCCTGGCCGACGTGACCGCCGTCGGCACCGCCCTGGCGGACGTCACCGACGCCACCCTGGCCGCCGCGCTGCGGGCCGCCCGCGCGGCCCAACCGCCCGTGCCGGGGCTGCGCTTCGCCGTCATCGGCGTGGGCCGCCTCGGCGGGTACGAGTCGAACTACCTCTCCGACGCCGACGTGCTCTTCGTCTACGACGCGCCGGCCGGCGCGGGCGACGGTGCGGCGGGTGCCGCCGCCCGCGCGATCGCCGAGGAGCTGCGCCGGCTGCTCGGCATGCCCGCGCCCGACCCGCCGCTGGGCGTCGACGCCGACCTGCGTCCGGAGGGCCGGCAGGGCCCGCTGGTGCGCAGCCTCGCCGCGTACGCGCAGTACTACGCCCGCTGGTCGAAGGTGTGGGAGGCGCAGGCGCTGCTGCGGGCCCGGTTCGTCTGCGGCGACGCCGACCTCGGCGCCGAGTTCGTGGCGATGATCGACCCGGTGCGCCACCCGGCCGACGGGCTGAGCCGCGAGCAGGTGGTGGAGATCCGCCGGATCAAGGCGCGGGTGGAGCACGAGCGGCTGCCCCGGGGCGCCGACCCGGCCACCCACACCAAGCTGGGGCGGGGTGGCCTCGCCGACGTCGAGTGGGCGGTGCAGCTGCTCCAGCTCCGGCACGCCGGGGCACTCCCGGCGCTGCGCGGCACGCGTACGCTCGACGCCCTCGCGGCGGCCCGGGACGCGGGCCTGGTCGACCCGACGGACGCCACGGAGATGGCGGCCGGCTGGACGCTGGCCGCGCAGGTCCGCAACGCGCTGATGCTGGTCCGGGGCCGGGAGGGCGACCAGCTGCCGCGGCACGGCGTCGAGCTGGCCGGGGTGGTCCGGCTGCTCGGCCGCGACGATCCCGGCGAGTTCCTCGACGAGTACCTGCGCACCTGCCGCCGCTCCCGGGCGGCGATGGAACGGGTGCTCGACTCCTGAGCCCGCCGCCCGGCCGGGTCGTCGCTGCGGAACTCAGCGGCGGCGGTGCACCAGCACCACGTGGTCGACCAGCTCGCCGAGCTCGCCGTTCGGGCCGGTGGCCTGCCGGCGCGGGGCGTCGAGCCGCTCGGTGTCCCACCGGTCGGGGTCGAGGTCGAGCGCGGCCAGGGTCTCCTGCGGGGTGGAGAAGCGGGCGTGCGCGTGGTCGTGCCGCCCCCAGGGCGGGACCTCGCCGTGCTCGACGATCAGCAGCCGGCCGCCGGGGGCCACGGCCCGGGCCGCCGACCGCAGCAGCTCCGCCCGGGGGAACTCCAGCGGCGACTGGAGGAACTGCGCGGAGACCAGGTCGTACGCGCCCGGCGGGAAGGTCCGGGTGAGGTCGTGCCGGCGGAACTCGATGCGGGACGTGACCCTGGCAGCGGCCGCCTCCTCGGCCGCCCGGGCCAGGGCGGTCTCGGAGACGTCGACGGCGGTCACCCGCCAGCCCCGCGCGGCCAGCCAGAGCGCGTCGCCGCCCTCCCCGCAGCCGAGGTCCAGCACGGTGCCGGCCGGCAGCGAGCCGGCGACGTCGACCAGGACCGGGTTCGCCCGGCCGCTCCAGACCCGCTCGTGCCGCCCGTAGTGCTCCTCCCAGAACCGCGCGGTCTCCTCGTCCACGTCCGGGTGCCGCCGCCCGTCGTGGCCGGAGGCCGCGCTGGTGTCGTCGTGCCGGTGTCCACCGGTCGTCGCGTCGTGCTGCACGTCTCGTCCTCCTGGTGCGCTGCCTGCCTCCTCGCCGAGCATGCCGACTGCGACGAGGTCGTCCCTGCCCGTCGATCGTGGCGTGGCGGCAGCGTGGGAGCAAAGATTGTTGCCGGGTTGGCAAAAGGTGGTGACCGGTCAGCTGCCGAGCCGGTACTGCCCGGCGCGCGGCACCGTCACCGCCGTCCAGCCGCCGTCCGCGGCGACCGTGGCCCCGCCCGAGGCCGTCAGCCAGCGGCTGTGCCGCACCCGGACCGGCACCGTGCCGGCGCCCGGCGCCCGGAACGTCACCGACGCGCCGTCGTGCGCGACCAGCTCGGCCGGCGCCTCGACGATCGGGCTCGGGTCGGTCACCGCCCAGACCCGCCAGTGCGGGCCGGACCAGACGGGCGTCAGGTAGGGCAGCCCGCCCGCCACCAGCTCGGCCTCGGCCCGCCCCACCCAGGACAGCGGGGCGTCCGGCACCGCGACGAACTGCACCGCGTTGTCGGTGAGCCAGTCCCGGTAGCTCGCCGCGGTCAGTGGCACCCCGGTGCCCGCGGCCCCCGGCACGGTGGTGAAGAAGAGCGGGTTGCGGTCGATGTCGGCCTGCCGCAGCCAGCCCCGGGCCAGGGGCACCTCGCCCAGCCTCGCCGCCTCCCAGTAGTTGCGGGTCGGCGGGACCTCCACCCGGCCGGTGAGGCGCTGCCCGTCGAGGAACGCCCGCAGCGGCGCGAAGTAGGCCGCCCGGCTGGTCGGGTCCTCGACGCTGCGCAGGTCGGCGGGGGACACCGGCGGCTGCCACCAGCACACCACCGCCAGCAGCCCGGCCAGTGCGACGCCCCAGGCCCGCGTGCCGCTGGCTCCGGCGGGTCCTACGCCGGTCCGCCCGGCCGCCCCGGGCCCGTCGGCGGGTGACGCGCCGCCCCGGCCCAGCCATCTCGTCAGCCGGGCCGGGGGGCGGGCGGCGGCGGCCAGCAGGGGCAGGGCGAACATGACGGCCAGCCGGGTGGCGTTCAGCCCCACCGGGGTGTGCACCAGCGCCGCCGCCAGCACCCCGGCCGCCGAGAGCAACGCACCCGCCCGCACCGGCCGGTACCCCACGAGCGCGGCCACGAGCAGGCTGGTCAGCACGGCGCGGACCGTGTCGGTGCGGCTGATGTTCATCCAGCCGCCGTCGCCGAAGAGCAGGGCGGTCAGCCCGAGCGGCAGCGCGGCGGCGACACCGAGCACCAGGCCGTCGGCGTACCGGCGGGTCAGCAGGAGCGCCGCCCCGGCCAGGCCGACGAACAGACCCGCGACCGGGCTCGTCGCCGAGGCCAGCAGCGCACCGGCCGCCACCAAGCCGAGCCGCACGAGCCGCCGTCGCCGCCCCCGCCTGTCGGGGCCCGCGCCGGTCGGCCCACCCGGGCCCGTGCCGGTCGGTCCCTCGGGGCCGGAATCGGTCGGTCCACCCCGGGCGCCGCCGGTGGGGGCAGTCGGGCCGAGGGTGAGGGCCAGCAGCGCGCCGAGGCCGAAGGCCACCCCGAGGCCGTACGTCACCCGGCCCGAGACTAGGTTGGCGGCGATCGTGAGCACCCCGACGAGGCTGCCGAGCAACGGGCGGGGCACCCCGGTACGCACCAGCAGCGCCGCGAACGCGGTCGCCGCCGCCACCAGGGCCAGCGCGCCGGTGACCCGTACCCCGAGCAGCGCCATCACCGGCTGGGAGACCAGGCTGTAGCCGAACTGCTGCACGCCGCCGTACCAGCGCAGGTCCACCGGGGCGAGGCCGTGCGCGGCGAAGAAGTCGGCCCGGGCCACCTGGGCGGCGAGGTCGGAGCCGGTCGGCGGGAGGGCGACATACGCCACTGCGAGGAGCACGGCGGAGACGGCGGCCACCGCCACCACCCGACTGCGCCGCATGCCCACCTCCGTACCGCGACCACCGTACTGGCAGCATGTCCGGCGTGCCTCACCACCTCGCGCGCTGGATCGGCCTCGCCGGCTCGACGCTGCTCGCCGTGGCCGCGTTCCTCGGCGGAGCGTTCCCCGACGGCGACCTGCGCCCCACCCCGGTCAGCATCTGGCAGGGCCCGTACGGCCCGCTGATCATCGCGAGCTGGGCGGTCGGCACCGGCGCGATGGCGTACGCCTGGTGGACGCTGCGCGACCGGGTGCCGTCGACCCGCTGGGCGCTGGTCACCGTCGGGCTCTGGCTGCTGCCGCTGCTTCTCACGCCGCCGCTGGGCAGCCGGGACGTCTACGCGTACGCCTGCCAGGGGGCCAGCTTCTCCGCCGGCCTGAACCCGTACGAGCAGGGCGTCTCGGCGCTGCCGTGCCCGTGGCTGGACACCATCTCCTACATCTGGCGGGACACCTCGGCCCCGTACGGGCCGCTGTTCGTGCTGCTCGCCGGGGCGGTGGTGAAGGCCACCGGATCCCTGTACGGCAGCATCGTGCTGTTCCGGCTGCTCGCCGTCGTCGGGGTGGGGCTGACGGCGGCCTGCCTGCCGGCGCTGGCCCGCCGCTGCGGCGTACCGGGCGGCCGGGCGGTCTGGCTGGCGCTGGGCTCACCGCTGATCGGGGTGCACCTGGTCTCCGGGGCGCACAACGACGCGCTGATGGTGGGGCTGCTCGTCGCGGGGCTGGCGGTGGTGGTGTCCCGGCCGGGCCGCCCCGGCCCGCTGCTCGGCGGGGGAGTGCTGCTCGGCCTCGCCGTCGCGATCAAGGTGACCGCGCTGGTCGTGGTGCCGTTCGCGGCGCTGGCCGCGATCGTCGGGGCGTACTCGATCAGGGCGCTGGTGCGCGACGGCGGGTGGGTGGTCGGCGGGGCGGTCGCCGCCGTGGTCGGCGCGACCCTCTCCACCGGCCTGGGCTTCGGCTGGGTGACCGGGCTCGAACAGGGCGGCCTGGTGATCGCCTGGACCTCGCCGCCGACGGCGGTGGGGCAGACCGTCGCCTACCTCGCCGCGCCGTTCGGCTGGCACGGCGACCCGCTGCCGGCCACCCGGGGCATCGGCATGGCGGCGCTGGCGCTGGTGCTGCTCTGGCTGTGGTGGCGGGCGCGCACCCGGGAGCCGATCTGGCACGCCGGCCTGGCGCTGGCCGCCACAGTCGCGCTCGCCCCGCTCTTCCACCCCTGGTACTGGACGTGGCCGCTCGCGGTGCTCGCGGCCACGGCCCGGCGCACCGGGTGGTTCGCGGTCGTCGCGATCGTCTCGTCGTTCCTGGTGCTCGCCGACGGCACGGGGCTGGCCCGGTACACCAAGACCGTCGGGGCGCCGCTGATGACGCTGTTCGTGATCGTGGTGGTGGTCCGCTTGGTACGGTCGGCCCGGGCGGCCCGTCGACCGGCCGCCGTGGACTGAGGAGAGGGCCGCCGGTGACCACTCCCGGCGCCCCGCCGGCCCCACCCGACCCGCCGCCTGACCCTTCGTCGCCGTCGCCGTCGTCTGACCGCCCGCCGTTGCCGTTGTCCGACCCCTTGCCGACTCCCGGTGCCGCCCGGCTTGCGCGTTACGCCGGGCTGGTCGGGGCGGTGCTGTTGGCCGTCGCCGGCTGGCTCGGTGGCGCGTTGCCGTCGACGCCGCTGGGCGCAAGCCCGGCGGGCGGGTGGCGCTCCGACGGCGGGCCACTGACGCTCGGCGCCTGGCTCGTCGGCACGAGCCTGCTGGTCGGCGCCTGGTGGTCGCTGCGCCGGGGGGCGCCGTCGACGCGGTGGGCGTACCGGACCGCCGGGCTGTGGTCGCTGCCGCTGCTGGCCGCGCCGCCGCTGGGCAGCCGGGACGTCTACTCGTACGCCTGCCAGGGCTGGGCGTACGCGCACGGCGTCGACCCGTACGCCGTCGGCGTGGCCGGGGCCGGCTGTCCCTGGGTGGACGCGGTCGCCCCGATCTGGCGGGACACGCCGGCGCCGTACGGGCCGTTCTTCGTGCTGCTCGCCGCGCTCGCGGTGACCCTCGGCGGCGACCTGGTGGGCGCGATCGTGGCGTTCCGGCTGCTCGCGGTCGCGGGAGTGCTGCTGACCGCCGGATGCCTGGTCGGGCTGGCCCGGGCCGCCGGCGTGCCCACCCGCCGGGCGGCCTGGCTGGCGCTGGCCAGCCCGCTGGTCGGGGTGCACCTGATCGCCGGCGCGCACAACGACGCGGTGATGCTCGGGCTGCTCCTGCCGGGCCTGCTCGTGCTGGTCCGCCGTCCCGGCAGGCCGGGGCCGCTGCTGCTGGCCGGGGCGCTGCTCGGGCTGGCGGTGACCGTGAAGGCGACCGCCGTGGTGGTGCTCCCGTTCGCGGCGCTGGCCGCCGTACACGGCCGCCACACCGTACGGGCGCTGCTGCGCGACGGCGGCTGGCTGGCCGGCGGGGCGCTCGGCGCGGTGGCCGTCACCTCGCTGCTCGCCGGGCTCGGCCTCGGCTGGGTGGGCGGGCTGACCCGCAGTGGCGACTCGGAGCAGTGGACGTCCCCACCCACGGCGGTCGGCTTCGTCGTCGACTACGCGGGCGGCCTCGCCGGCCGGGAGCCGGGCGCGGTGCCGGTCACCCGCGCGGCGGCCCTGCTGCTGCTCGCCGTGCTGGTGGCGGCGCTGTGGTGGCGGGCCTGGTCAGGGCTGCGCCGGGCGGACGACGTCGGGCAGCGGGTGGCCCGCCCGGACGCCGCCCGCCCCCGGGCCGCGTTGCTCGGGACCGGGCTGGCGCTGGCCGCCACGGTCGCGCTGGCCCCGGTCTTCCACCCCTGGTACGCCACCTGGCCGCTGGCGCTGCTCGCGGTCGCCGCGGCGCGTACGACCTGGTTCGTGGCGCCCTGCGCGGCGGCGGCCTTCCTCGCCCTGCCCGACGGCACCAACCTGGCCCGGTTCAGCAAGGCCCCGGGCGCGCTGGCGATGACCGCGCTGGCGGCCGGACTGGCGGTGTGGGGCCTGCTCCGACTCCGCCGGACCGGTGTCGCGCGCCCGGACTGAGGGGCCATGCCGCGCGTACCGGCCGGCGGGGTTCGCGCCGCGTCCTCAGGCGTGGCGCCCGTGCCGCGCGCCCGGCTGAGGTCCGTGGCGCGCTGCGGCTGGCGGGTCCATGATCGTGGGATGAGCGCAGCCGAGGAACCGTTGCCGAGCAACGCCACCGCCGGCGTGGTGCGCATCGGCGACACCGTGCGCCGTCCGGCCGGCCCCTGGACCGACGCGGTGGACGCCCTGCTGGAACACCTGCACGCGGTGGGATTCTCCGGCGCGCCCCGACCCCTGGGCCGGGACGCGCAGGGCCGGCAGGTGCTGGAGTACGTCCCCGGCGAGGTCGGCGCGGCGTCGGGCACGTACCCGGTGGCGGACCTGTTCGCGATCGGCCGGATGCTGGCCGAGCTGCACGAGGCGCTGGCCGGGTTCGTCCCGCCGCCCGGGGCGGCGTGGCAGCGGCTCATCCCGCCGGACCGGGAGGAACTCGTGTGCCACAACGACGTGGCGCCCTGGAACCTGATCAGGGCGGACCGGGGCTGGGTGCTGATCGACTGGGACGCCGCCGCGCCGGGCTCACGGCTCTGGGACGTCGCGTACGCCGCGCAGAGCATGGCCGGCCTGCACCCGGACCGGCCGGTCGCCGAGTCGGCGGCCCGGCTGCGCGCCTTCGCCGACGGCTACCGCCTCGACGAGGCGTCCCGCCCGGCCCTGGCCGAAATGCTGGGCCGCCGCGCCCGGGCGATGTACGAACTGCTGCGCGAGGGCGCGGAGCAGCGGCGCGAGCCGTGGGCCCGGATCTGGACCGAGGACGGCCCGTACTGGCGGGGCACCGCCGACCACCTCGCCGCCCACACGCGGGAATGGGAGGCGGCCCTGCGTTGACCGCCCTCCCTCTCACCACGGGTGAGACAGCCGTCGCGTTCCACCCGACCGCACGGATGTGCGGCCGCTGCTCTACAGGACCCGCTCGGCGGTGTGCCCACAGGTGGGGCAGCGGGCGTCCGCTCCGACCGGGCCGGGCCCGCGCGCCCGCCCGCGCAGGGCGATCGCCAGCGGGAGCAGCGCCGGGCCGACCAGCGCGACCACGACGGCCGTCGCGGCGAGCGCGGCCCAGCCCGGTCTGGGTGCGCCATGCAGCAGGCCATCCGCCGCACCGGCCAGAATGTGCAGCGAGAGCAGGCCCAGCGGGGTGAGCAGGACGAGCAACGCCCACCCGCCCCGGGGGTCCGCGCGCGCCGCCCACCAGGTGCCGAGCAGCAACACCACGGCGAGCATCGCCGCGGCGGTCCAGGGCAGAACCTGGCTTCCGACCCACTGGTAGGAGGTCGCGACGAAGTCGACCGGGGGTTGGAGATTGGTCTGTGCGAGCGCTGCGGCCCCGGCGGCGAGCAGCGGCAGGCTCCGCACCGGCGCCGGCAGCCGGTCGGGCAGGGCGAGCGCCACCAGGCCCAGCCCGAGTTGCGGCACCAGCACCAGCAGCGGCGGGCGGGGCAGATCGGCGAGGACGGCGGCGGGCATGACCGCGAGGGTCAGCAGCACCGCGACGGCGATGACACGCCGTGCCCAGCGGGCAGGCGCGGCGGCGTGCGCCACTGCGGCGAACAGCCAGGCAAGCCACACCGCGACGCCGATCGAGACGAACGGCCCCGCAGTTGGCGTGCCCCAACCGGCGGGCGGTGGCCGCAGTTCCAGCACCGACCAGGCCCCCGCCAGTGCCGTCGCGGTGAGGAAGGCGAGGACGGCGGCGAGGCGTACGCCCGGGATCAGGTCGGCGGCCCCGGCGGCCCGCAGCCGCTGGCGCAGGCCGCCGCGTACGAGGTCCGCGGCGTCCGCGGGCGAGGGCCAGCGTCGCCCCGGCCCGGCCAGGTCGAGGTACGTGCCGACGATCTCCGCGCCGCGCGCCCGCCGGTACTCGGCCGGGTAGGCGCGCAGCAGGCGGTGGTAGCGCCGCTCCAGGCCGCTCATGCCAGCCCTCCGGCGGTACGCGGGGCGAGCGGTCGGGCCGCACGGGCGCGCAGGCGGGCGGTGGCGGCCTCGACGTTGCGGCGCAGGCGCTCGGTCTCGGCGCTCAGCGTGGCGTCGCCAGCGGGGGAGAGGCGGTAGTAGCGGCGCAGTCGGCCGTCCACCACCTCCTCGCGGTCGACCTCGACCAGGCCGGCGTCGGTCAGCCGGTCGAGCGCGCCGTAGAGGGTGCCGGGCCGCAGCGACACGCGCCCGTCGGAGAGGGCGGCGACCTCGCCGATCAGGCCGTAGCCGTGCATCGGCTCGCCGGCCAGCGCGGTGAGGATCAGGAAGGTGGGTTCGCGCAGCGGTGTGTCCACGCCAGCAATATAACGGACGCGAAGGTATGCAGGGGTCCGTTGCGTGCCGAACCTGCTCCGACCGCGCCGTCCGGCGTCCAGTCGCTGCCGGCGTTGCGGCTGCGCCCTTCGCCGTCGCGGCCCCTCCCGGCCGCCTCGACGGGCGCGCAAGTGACGCCGCCCGGCCGCCTTGACGGCGTGCTAGGGACGCCGCCCGGCCGCCTCGACGGCGCTAGGAACGCCGCCGGCCGCCTTGACGGCGCGCTAGGGGCGCCGATCGCACGTCGAGTGGAACACCAGGGGTGTCAAAGCCCTCCCGTGACACCCGTGGTGTTCCACCGGCCGCGATCGCGTAGCCGGTCGGGCGGAGGGCGGTCGGGTCGGAGCCGGTTGGGCCGGAGCCGGTCGGTCTGGCGGACGGTCGGGCCGGGGCCGGTCCGCCAGGGGGCGGTCG